>JADGHK010000072.1 GCA_019686145.1 Bryobacteraceae bacterium
GGAAATCCACGAACAGCATGCGCAATTGCGACGTCGCATCGCCCGGATTGACCGCAAGTACAAAGAGGCGCCATCTCCGCCCCCCAAGCCGGATCCCCGCCCGGTCCGCTACTTCATCGAGGAATGGTACGACGGCACGGAGGTAGAGACGGCCTGCGGACGCCACTTCGAAACGGAGCGGCTGTACGATAGGCGCCGGCGGCATGGGAGTGTCGACATCTCCAATCTCTGCGATCTGGCTCCTGATCTTCTGGGCGCTATCTCCGAAGGGACCGTGCCTGCATGCCCGCCTTCGCGGTGGGCCTTTCTTGATACGGAAACGACGGGACTTGCAGGAGGCACCGGCACCTATGCCTTTCTTATAGGCGTCGGGCGGATTACTCCGGAAGGGTTTCGTGTCCGCCAGTTTTTCATGCGGGATCACGGCGAGGAGGCAAGCATGCTGACGGCTCTCAAAGAGCACCTCTCCGGCTTCGACATCCTCATCACCTACAACGGCAAGGCCTACGACCAGCCGCTGCTCGAGACGCGCTTCCGCCTTGCCCGCACGCGGCCTCCCTTTGAGCGCCTCCCGCACCTGGATCTTCTGTTCGGAGCCAGAAGGCTGTGGAAGTTACGTTTCGAGAGTTGCCGCCTGGTGGATCTCGAAAACCAGGTTCTCGGCGTGGAGCGGCAGGGCGACCTGCCCGGGGAGATGATTCCGTACGTCTACTTCGAGTATCTTCGAACGCGGGAAGCGGCCAGGCTTGCACCCATCTTTCATCACAACTCGACGGATATTCTGACGCTGGCCTGCCTGACCGGCGTCGTTCCGACTGCCTTTCACTCGCCGGACGATGCTCCCTTGACACACGGCGCGGAGATGGTTGGCCTCGCCCGGTGGCTTCAAAAGATGGAGCGTTATGATGACGCCCTCGTACTGATGCGCCGGGCGGTGGATCGCGGATTGAACGACGATCTTCTGTTCCGCACACTATGGGACATCGCCACGCTGGAAAAGAGGCTAGGGCGTTGCGAAGAGGCCTTGGCCATCTACTCCGACCTTGCCGAATCCAGGAACCCCTATCGTGTGGCCGCACTGGAAGAGCTGGCCAAACACTACGAGCATCGCGAACGTAACGTTGGCATGGCGTTGGAAATGACGCGAAAGGCGCTCCGCATTCAAGAGACTCCCTCGCTTCTCCACCGGGAAGCGCGGCTTGCGCGGCGCGCGGCCGCACCCCTCACGCGCCGGTTGCTATAGCTTCCGGCTAGCCAGATAGAGGCAGGGCCGTAACGCGGCAGTCGGCTGGGCGTCCATCTCCAAGGGGAAGCGCCCTCACAAGGGCGGAACCTGCCAGGAGGGCTCATGACTATCGCAAGACATGATCGCGTCCCGGTGCGAAATGTCAGTGATGTAGAACGGTTCGTCTCTGCGATCGCAGGGGGAGGACTGTTTGCTTACGGCATACACCGGCGCTCGTGGGGCGGACTCGCTATGGCGGCATTCGGAAGCGAGCTCATCTACCGCGGTGTTACCGGCTACTGTCCGGGCTACCACTTGCTTGGGATCCATACCGCCAGGAGGGATGCCCATATTGCCGTGCCTTATGAGACAGGGCTCCGCGTGGAGGGCACTGTCGTAGTCAGGCGGCCGGCTGCGGAGCTGTATCGTTACTGGCGCGATCTCCGTAACCTGCCGCACGTGATGAAGCATATCAAGTCGGTCCAGGTTCTGGACAGTCGGCGCTCCCGCTGGGTTTCGAGAGGGCCGTTGGGAACGGACGTCTCATGGGACGCTGAGATTCACTACGAAGAACCCGACAGGATCATCGGATGGCGATCGTTGCCGGGGTCGCAGGTAGAGACCGCGGGCTCAGTACAGTTCCGCACACTGCAAGATGGAAGCGGCACGGAAGTCCATGTCGTTTTGCAGTACAATCCTCCGGCTGGATTCCTGGGAGGGTTTGTCGCGAAACTGCTGGGCGCATCGCCGGAGCGGCAGATCAGGGAGGACCTGCAGCGCTTTAAGGAACTAATGGAGGCAGGCGGACCCCGTCTTGCTGAACGATCCGCAAGGCGTTGGGGAGCAGCAGATCAATTTCGGGAGGCGGATGCTGTGCAAGAGGCGTCGGAAGAAAGCTACCCGGCCAGCGATGCGCCTGCGTGGACGCAGGGAAGAGTGGGCTCGTAATGTTGTTGGCGCGGAGGCCCGCTTGCCGCCGCTCTTCGTCGCGGGCCTCAGCGGGCGAACGGGAAGCGACAGAAACCGCTCGCCCTCGCCTTGCAATCAGTCTAGCCCCACACTCGGGGGCCGGCAAGAGTAAAAGTCTATAAGATACAGTTACTTACATCAGGTGGAACTGTAAGGACGGGCTAAACGGCCTGCGCCAGGTCCGCCTTCGCTGAGCCTGACCTGCGCCCCAGCATTCGCTCGTAGGCAGT
The DNA here is from genome assembly GCA_019686145.1 of Bryobacteraceae bacterium. Classification (GTDB taxonomy): domain Bacteria; phylum Acidobacteriota; class Terriglobia; order Bryobacterales; family Bryobacteraceae; genus JADGHK01. The sequence continues at coordinate 2,425 of JADGHK010000072.1, forward strand.
GAGATAACCGAGCGCCATGCGCTCTGACGTGTAACGCCGGGCCATCTGCTCCGCCTTCTCCGCGAGGGTGTGTCTTTCGGCGGGTTTTTGAATCAGCTCGATGATGGCGGCGCCGAGCGCGAGGCGGTCATAAGGAGGGACATAGCGTACCGTATCCTCCCACATATCGCGCATGCCTTCGTTCTCTCCAAGGATGAGAGAACAGCCGGACATCGCGGCGTCGATGGCCGGGAAACCGACGACGTCGTAAGCGGCAGGGTGAATGTAGATGGATGCGCGAGACAGCAGTTCCAGGCGCTCCTTCGCACCGGCAGGGATGAGTCGTATCGCCTGCGGCCGGAACATCCTTTGAATCGCTTCCGGATCCTCGACGGGCACGACGATCGGCCAGGGAAGATGAGCTGCCACGGCGTCGAGGTTCGCCAGGTTCACGGGATCGTCCCAATACGGGCCAAACGCAGCGATCAGGGATTCCTTCCAGCTGATGCGGAACCGCTTGGGATCGCGGCCGCAGCGGACGACGCGGGTCTCCGGAAGTGCCTTGAAGAAGGACTCAAGCTGGCGGCGTAACGCATCGCTCGGCGTAACCAGGACGTCCGCCTTCTGAAGGCTCAGGCGAACCTGGAGGTCATAGCGATTGAGGACGGCGGGCGACGCCTCCTTCTTATCGGCAAGCCAGCGCGCCAGTTCGCAACTGTAGGCCGAAACAAGTACTGGGCTCTTCCAGGCCAGCCCGCCGCTGCGGAAGCCGTGAACGTGAACGATGTCGGGCTTTGTCGTTTGCTCGAGATCAAGCAGCCATCGGGACGAATTTTCTTTGGGCTCCTCGTAGATCCGGACGCGCTCGAGGCCAGCCAGTTCATCGCGGATTTGAGAAGTGAGAGGGGTAGAGGCGAGAGTCACCTCAATCCGGCGGCGCGCGAGCGACTGCGCCAGGTCCAGCACGCAGGGCCATGCCGGCTCCGTCGTTTCCGCGACCATCAATACGCGCCCTGGAGTAATCGCCATATTCCGTTTCACCTCAACTAGCCACGTTCTCGAGCTCAGCAGATTCGCCCGCTTTCGCCGCCGCCGGTATGCGCCCGGCTTCCATAAGCCAGTCGCGCAACACCTGCAGACCCTGCCGCAAATCCACCTTCATCCTCCACCCGGAAGCCTGCTGAAATCTGCGGGTGTCGGATACAAAATAGACGGCATCCCCCGGCCGGGGCGAATCGAACCGCACCGCCGGCCGCTGCCCTGTCAGCTTCTCGACCTGATCAAGCAGTTCGAGGAGGCTGATGCTATTTTTCGGACCGCCGCCCACGTTGTAGGCCGATCCGCTCAAGCCATCGATATGCTCCCAGGCATGCAACAACGCCCCGACCGCGTCTTCGACAAACAGGCAGTCCCTTACCTGCCTGCCGTCACCGTGAATGAGTATCTCCTCGCCCGACAGCGCGCGACGCAGGATATAGCCGAGCCAGTCGTGTTCGCCGGTCCCACACTGACGCGGGCCATAGACCGAACCGAAGCGAAGAACGGTCGCGCGAATTCCAAGGTTGCGGGCGGAGTCCAGTACATACTGATCGGCCGCACCCTTCGAGCACGCATGCGGCGTGTTGAAATCAAGAGGCCTGTTTTCCGGGATTCCCCTCGCTCTCAGCCCCGAATTTTCGGGCTCATAGCGCATTCCATTCAGTTGAAGAGCGAGGTCCGGCAGGCTGCCGTAGACCTTTGTTGTGGAAGCGAAGACCACGGAGGGCTTGGGCTCGAGGGCGCGGGCTTCCTCAATCAGATTCACCGTCCCGCCCGCATTTACTTCAAAATCCTCCCGCGGCGCGCAAAGGCTCTGCATGACGGATACCTGAGCGGCGAGATGGAATATGTGCCCCACGCCTCGCATTGAGCGGCGGAGCGCATCGCGGTTGCGGATGTCGGCCACCTCGACGTGCAGATTGTGCTCGGGGTGCCGGTCTCGCAGCCAGCGCACGTTTTCAAGACCTCCAGGCGCAGAGAGATTGTCGAAGATGACGACAGGCACTCCCGCGCTTAGCAGGCGGTCGGCCAGATTCGAGCCGATAAAGCCTGCCCCGCCAGTGATCAGCACCCGCTGGCGGCAGTTTCGTCTTCCGCAATTTGAGCTGTGAAAGAAAGCCACCCGCAATCGCCTCTCAGTTCAATACAGATTCTTGTTTTAACCCGTTACGTTTCGAGTACGAACTTACGCTATCCGGAATATTGGGGTACGAGCCGCGGTGTGAGGAGGAAATCAACGCCCCGGGGCACAAATTTACGAGCAACGAACGTGCCAAATGGGAAATTGCTTGTTCTCATCAGGAATCGGCTCCCGAACTCCCCGTTTGGCCGGAGATTTCTACGCTGATGTTGAAAGAATTACACCTCGGACAGGGTGATCAATGCGGTCACGCCCTTCGTGCAACGCCGAGGATGAGGGTGACCAGGAACACCGCCAGGAACAGGAAGAACAGAATTCTCGCGATTCCGGCGCTCGCTGCTGCAATGCCTCCGAATCCGAAAATTGCGGCGACAATTGCAATCAGAAAAAATAGCAGCGCCCAACCAAGCATGTTTCTCCTCCATGGCTCACGTCGCGCCTCCTCGTTGCAAAAGCGCGAAGAGGGCTTCCGGAATCAGAGGAGCAAGCCGCAGGCCATCCCATGAATTCGGGCGTCTGTCGCCACGGAGCTGTCTTGAAGACTCCATGCCTCGTATTCACGTTTGATATCGGGAAGGGGAAACAGTCTTCAGACCGGGGAGTCCAAAATGCAGTGGGTCGCCGCAGCGAACTCGGCCCCCAATACTCACGACGCCGGTGCCGGCGTGGAGAGGAAAAGAAACGATGTTGTGGACGATCTTTGTGATTCTCCTGGCTTTGTGGTTGCTTGCCGTACTGACCTCCTACACTTTAGGGGGATTCATTCACATTCTGCTCATCGTGGCGGTAGCAGTGCTGGTGATCAGACTGATTCAGGGCCGCCGCCGCGTGGTGTAACGATTCCGTTGTGCTCCTGGCGGTTTTCTCTGTCCGCCTGCTGTGGGGAGGTGCGGGTGGTCGTCGTCAGCCCCGGACGAGTTGAAAAGGAAAGTGGCGGATGCGCGAGTGAGGCGGTCCGCCGCGGATAAAAAAGCAATGGGCGCACCCTTGTGGGCGCGCCCATTGAAAATCCCCAGTTGTGCTTGCCCTATTGCCCCATCGCCGTGCCGGGAGGCAGGTACCTCAACAGAGCGTTATAGAAGACCCGTGTATCGGGAGGCGGGGCGACCTTCCCTCGAAGGATCTGGGGGTGGTCAACCGGCCGGCCGTAGAGCGCCGTATTATCGTCGTTGTCGACCCGGAACGTGGCTCCGGTTACGGTGATACCGGCAAAGGCCCCGCGTGATCTTCCATAGGCGAGAATTTCCGATCCAAGTAGCGCGTCCGTCTCCGCTCTGCTAACTCGTCCGACCGGTCCAGCCATAACTCCAACATCGCCGCCCATGGTGAACTGGCTCTCCATCAGCCGCTGGACACCGCGATCGTTCATCACGACGAGGATCAGGTCTGTTTCGCCGGCTCCAATCTGTGCGCCGAAGCTGCCTCCCTCGATGCGGACTGCGGACGGTCCGCTCCAGCGGTTCGCCGCAGTCCTGCAAACGACCACGCCTTTTCCATATTGCGCTCCAACGATGAAGCCCGCTCTCTTCAGGCCAGGAATCACCGCAATACATCTGGCTCGTTCGAGCAAGTCGTGCGGAATTGCTCTATCCGAAGCTGCCATCACTTCATTGAGTATCTGAGCCGATCTGTCCAGCCGGTCCAGGACGTCCTTCCGGCTTGAACGATTCGGAGCAGCGCTCAGAAGGACTGCGGACACCAGTAGTGAAACCACGACACGGAACATAACTTAAGCTCCTATCGGAATACTTGCGAGGGGAGGGCTAGTTGCCGGCAGCGGCGTTCACGGGTCGGGCGGCAAGTAGTCGAGGAATCAATGGCCGCCGCACCAGCCGCTTACCGACTGTCCGTCTGGCCCGCAGAAGGCGAATGCGAACCGCCGTTTCAGTCCACCCTTGCTGCTTGGCAATCTCCTGCACCTTGTACCCCTCAAGGTAGTGCCGTTGCAGGACAACGCGATCATTCCTCTTGCAGCACTTCAAGATACGGCGAACGTCGATAGCCGCCAGATTGACTCGTGGAGCGGTAGAGATTTCGGGAAGAGCCTGCAGCAGCGGCTCCCGCCGGATGTAGCTGCGGTGGATATTGAGAGCGATGCTGTTCATCCAGGTAAGAACCATGGACGGGTCACGCAATTGACCCAGCCGCTCCCAGCCTTTTGCCCAAGCCGCTTGCGCGGTTTCTTGAGCCGTATCATAGTTGAGCCCACGAGAGACTAGAAAGCGGACCGTCATGTTGAAGCATTTTTGGTAAGCTTGCCCGTATTCTTCTCTTGTCATTGCCCCCACTGCTCCTTGTTTTTTTCGCCAGGTTTCTTGCGCCAGGCAAAAGGTGGCTGGCGCTCTGAGAAAGGCTTTGTCGGCCCGTACGGCTCCCAGCCGCAACCAAGCATTCGGAAAACGGTCCCAGCGCTCTCGGAAGCGCTGGCCTGGATCTCGCCCTTTCGAGCCCGTTCATTGCGTCGTCGCATTCCGGAGAGCGTGTGCGCCGCTCTCCCGAGGGTGTCTTCCCTCGCCGCTTCATACAGCCCTACGGCGCACAAGGGCACGGTACAAGGCGAGAATGACGATTGCGCCGAGCAGGGACATGATGAAGCCGGCGCCGCGTCCGGGGCCGTACAGCCCTATCAGGCGCCCGATAAATCCGCCGAGAACTGCTCCTGCGATTCCAAGAAGAATTGTAATCACGAATCCGCCGGGGTCCCTTCCTGGCATCAGGAGCTTCGCTATAACGCCGACGATTAAACCGAACAGAATCCAGCTCAGTACAGCGAGCATCCATCCTCCTGGTGTCGGCCCGCTGCAAATTGAACAGGATCACCAAGCTGTCGAGCTCGTCTCCGCGTTCGATTCAGGGCCTTCCACACGCCCAAAAGTGAAGCACGCCCGATGCCAACCGGGATGCCGCGCAGGCTCGCGATATGCTAAGCGACTACATGACTACGTTTGGAAGGATAACCCACCGCCATTGAGAGCCCGCAGAATCCATGAAACGCGAGCAAGATTTTCTTGCGCGGGAAAATTTTTCCGCTGAAAATCGGCCTGGAAAGCGTCCACCCGTTATCGGCAGCATGAGGAGCTTTGAGGCCTGTTACCGTAAGTAACGAAGAGTTAAGCTACTTACAAAATGTGACGGGAAATGGAAGAATTCGGGCGCAAGCTGGTTATACAATTGCTTGAACCTTGCGGGAACGTGATCGGAGGTCACGGTAATGACTGGAAGAACTGCTTTAAGGGTCAACGATCATCACGTGCTGCAACTGCCGCCCGAACTCACGCCAGAGGCGGTTCGAGCTCAATGTGAAAAGATGCTGGCCAGTGATCTATTCTCTCGGTCTGAAAGAATGAGCCGCTTCTTGCGCTTTACCGTCGAGCAGTCGCTGGCTGGCAACGCTGCCAACCTGAAGGAGTATTTGATCGGCGTCGAAGTGTTTGACAAACCGGAGACACTGGACCCCCGGCTGGACCCGATCGTTCGCGTTGAGGCGGGACGCCTTCGCGCCAAGCTGCGAGAGTATTACGATACCGAAGGACGCGAAGATCCCATCCTGATTCATTTTCCGCCGAGAAGCTACGTTCCCTCCTTTGAGCGACGCAACATACCCGCCCTCGAGCCCTTACCACAGTTGAATACGAGAAAAGCGTCAGAGCCCGGGAGCCCTCCTGCCATCGCAGTTCTACCCTTCACCGACATGAGCCGTAGCCGCGACCAGGAATATTTTTGCGACGGCTTGACCGAAGAAATCATTTGTACGCTCTCAAAACTGAATCCGTTGCGAGTGGTCTCTCGCACTTCATCCTTTCAATTCAAGGGTAAAGCTGACGACATTCGTCATATTGGGGAACAATTGAACGTAAACACGGTCCTGGAGGGGAGTGTACGCCGCGATGAAAAGAAGATCCGGATTACAGTTCAGCTAGTGGATACAAGTGACGGCTACCATCTCTGGTCTGAGACCTTTGACCGCCTGGTAGAGGACGATATTCTCGGTCTTCAGCACGAGATTTCGATAGCCGTCGCGGCCCGGCTCAAGGAGAGCTTGAACCTCACCTGCGGGGTTGTCCAGTAGCGGGACCGCATCCAATCATCGAGCACCCCGTTTGTATCACTAGACCCGTTTGTATCACTAGACAGGAGAAGCGACCCGTCGTGCGCCC
>JADGHK010000073.1 GCA_019686145.1 Bryobacteraceae bacterium
GCAGAGGGGATTCGACGCTTTTTGAAACCTCTGATCGGGGCGCTGGTGGTGCTACTGGTCGGCGGTCTTCTTGTATGGCGTCTCTACTTATCGCGCCCGCGAGTTCCATCGAACATCGTCGTCCTCAGCGGACGGATTGAGGGCGATGTGTCGGCGATAGCCCCCAAGATTGCCGGCAGGATCCGTGAGATTACGGTTCGTGAAGGCGATCACGTGGAGGCAGGACAACTGCTCGTTGTGCTTGACGATGAGCAGATTCGTGCGCAGGAGGAGCAGGCGAAGGCATCCCTTGCGGCTGCCGAGGCGCGAGTGCGTACGGCCCAACAGCAAATTGCAGTCTTCAACGAGCAGCTTCGGCAATCGCGGATCGCCGTGCAACAGGCTCGCACCGAGGCCGAAGGCCGCGTTCGGGAAGCGGAAGCCAATCTTGCAGCGGCGGAGGCGGAGCTTGCGCAGGCTGAGGCGAACTACGCCATTGCCGCATTTGACCGTGACGCGTATACGAGGCTTGCAAAAACCGGCGCCGTGTCCGAGCGCCAGGGGCGGCAGGCGGAGTCGAACGCAGCGGCACAGGCAGCCGTAGTCGCGTCGGCCAGAAGGCGCGTGGAAGCCGCCAAGGGAGCTCTTGAAGCTGCTCGGTCCTTGCTCTCGAATCCTGCCATCAGGAGGTCCGAAGCGGTCGCGGTGGAGCGGCAGATTACGCAGGCGAAAGCGGACGTCTCGGCGAGCCAGGCCGAAGCCGATCGCGCCCGGGCACAGCTGGAAGAGGCGCGCGCGAACCGGGAAGATCTCAATATCGTCGCGCCGTTTGCCGCGACCGTCGCGACGCGGGCGGCTGAGCCGGGTGAGTTTGCCAACGTGGGCATGGCGCTGCTCACGCTGGTCGACCTGACCAAGGTCTATCTGCGGGGCTACGTCCCGGAAGGCGAGATTGGCAAAGTCCGGCTCGATCAGCCGGCCCGGGTCTTTCTGGATTCAGCCCCCGACCGGCCGCTCTCCGCATACGTCTCCCGCATCGATCCCGAAGCCGCTTTTACGCCAGAGAACACGTACTTCCGTGAAGATCGCGTGAAGCAGGTTGTTGGTGTGAAGCTGCAGCTCAAGGAGGGGTTTGGTTTTGCCAAACCGGGCATGCCGGCAGATGGCGAGATTCTGGTTGAAGGCACACAATGGCCGAGCGCGAAGCGATAGTCATCCGGCAGCTCCGAAAATCGTACGGCGCGCTTGAGGCGGTCCGCGGCATCGACCTGACGATCCGCGAAGGGGAAATCTTCGGGCTCATCGGGCCGGATGGAGCCGGAAAGACTTCCGTCTTTCAGATCCTCGGCGGCGTGATGCGCGCGTCTTCGGGCGAAGTGACGTTGTTCGGCGCGAGCCCTCGCGAGGCTCGCTCGTTCACCGGCTATCTGACTCAGATCTTCAGCCTCTATCAGGACTTGAGCCTGGAAGAGAACCTGCGCTATGTAGGCGAACTGCGGCGTCTGCCCTTGCGCGATATTCGCGAGCGCGGCATCCGGTACCTCCGCATGTTCGGTATGGATCAGTTTACAGACAGGCTCGCGGGCCGCCTGAGCGGAGGAATGAAGCAGAAGCTCGCGCTCGCATGCGCGCTCATCCCCGAGCCGAAGATCCTGCTGCTCGACGAGCCGACGACGGGCGTCGATCCCATATCAAGAAGAGAGTTTTGGGATACGCTGGCGCAACTCTCCGCGTCAGGAATGACGATGGTGGTTGCCACGCCGTACCTGGATGAGGCGGAACGGTGTCATCGCGTCTCCCTGATGCACGACGGCCTGATCCGGATAACGGGTACGCCTGCGGAGGTCCGCGCAAGCCTGGGTTTGCACAGAATCGAGCTGCGCACGAGCGATCTCGCGAAATCGGAGGCCGCGCTCGCGCATGCCGCCGGCATTCATGACGTGCAGCGCTTCGGCGACAGGCTGGACGTTATGGCCGCGGACCCGGATCAGGCAGAGTCGCTCGTGCGCGAGATCATGAACCGTACGGGCGTTCAGATTGCGAGTCTCCGCCGGAGCGAGCCGACTCTCGAGAATGCCTTTGTGTCGCTCCTCGCACACTTCGGCGGTGAGATTCCGGAATCGAACTTTCCCACGCGGCACGCGCAACAGAAACGGATGGGAGATATTGCGATCGGCGCCCGGGGCCTCACGAAGCGCTATGGGGACTTCTACGCGGTTCGAGGGGTGAATCTCGAAGTTCGCTACGGCGAAATTTACGGCCTGCTCGGCGCAAACGGGGCGGGGAAGACGACGACGATCAAGATGCTATGCGGCCTGACGGAACCAACCGGCGGCGAGGCGCAGCTGGCGGGCGAGCGCGGTTCCTTACGCAGCCGCAGAGTTCGCGAGCAGGTTGGCTACATGTCGCAGAAATTCTCGCTCTATGACGACCTGACCGTCAGCCAGAACCTTGCGTACTTCGCGGGCGTTTATGGGGTTCCGGACACCGAGCGCGCCGAGAAGATGGATTGGGTCCTGAGATTTTCAGGGCTGGAAGGCCGCGCCAATCAGGTCACGGGCAGTCTGCCCGGAGGATGGAAGCAGCGCGTGGCCTTTGGCGCCGCCATTATGCACGAGCCCGCAGTTCTGTTTCTGGACGAGCCGACATCCGGGGTGGATCCGCTGGCCCGGCGCGGATTCTGGCGCGTGATTAACGATCTTGCGGACCGAGGGGCCGCGATCCTCGTCACTACGCATTACCTGGAGGAAGCCGAACAGTGCAACCGGCTTGGCTTGATGGTTGCCGGGGAGCTTGTGGCGGAGGGAACGCCGACGGGCATCAAGGCGGAGCAGGGAGGGCATCTCATTGAGCTGCGCGTTGACCGCCTGCAGGCAGGACTCGAAGTCCTCAAAGCACGCTTCGAACACTGGCGTGTATCGCTATTTGGCGATCGGATTCACGTTATCACGGACGACCCGCCAGAGCGCGCCATTCCGGACCTGACGGCGCTGCTCAAAGCCGAAGGGCTCCAGGTGGAGTATGCGGCCGAGCGGGAATACTCGCTCGAGGACGTGTTCCTGATTGTCGTAGAGAAGGCGGGGCGAGAGGGCAAGGTCGCAAAGGAGGATTAGGTGCGTGTTCTCGCGCAGGCTCGCAAGGAACTGACGCAATTTCTACGAGACCGGCTCGCGCTGGCGCTGGCGCTATTGCTGCCGGTTCTGTTGATGCTCCTTATGGGCTCGGCGATCTCCCTTACGCCGACTGACATGCCCATTGGTGTGCGGGACTACGACAACTCGGAGGAGTCACGGAGCCTCATTGAGGCGTTGAACGCATCCTTGGTATTCAGGGTCGTGGACGTTCCGCTGGACTGGTCGCCTGAACGGGCTTTTGAAACGAAGACCGTTCGCGCGATGGTCATCATCCCGGAACACTTTTCACGCGACCTGCTGCGGGGGAGCGGGGCGGAGGTCCAGGCCATCGTGGACGCAACCGACACGAACACCGCTACGCAGGTCCGCGGCTACTTCGGCCAGGTTGTCGGGGCGTTCGCCGCCCGGTGGAACGGTGTCCAGCGGCAGGGTCCGGTTCAGCTCGAGATACGCCTGTGGTACAACCCAGGCAGGGAGTCACGAAAATTCTTCGGCCCCGGCGCTTTTGTATTTGTCCTATCGATCTTCCCTCCGCTGCTTGCTGCTCTCGCAATGTCGAAGGAGAACGAGCTCAAGACAATCACTCAGGTTTATGTTTCAAGTATCACTGCTGCCGAGTACTTGCTGGGGAAGATTGCCGCGTACATGGCGATTACAGCGGCGGCCTGGGTCATCTCGCTTACTGTGGCGGTCTTCGTATTCGGATTGCGATTTGCCGGCGACCCTACGCCGTTTCTTGCCGGAAGCGTTTTCTATCTGTTCACGTCGGTGAGCTTCGGAGTGATGGTGGGAGCCGCCATGCCGAACCAGGCGGTCGCTGTCCAGGCTGTGGCGATCGGCGGTTTCCTTTCCTCGTTCCTGCTTTCGGGCTTGATCTTTCCGGTCCAGAACATTCCGGAAACCATCCGGTGGATCTCCTACGTGGTTCAGGCACGGTATTTCATCGAAGTGTCGCGCGACGCATTCCTGCAAGGAGGCGGCTGGCCGGCGATGAGCGTTCCGGTGCTGATGATCGCTGTTCTGGGCATGCTTTACTTCCTGATTGCGTGGTGGAACTTGCGGCAGATGCAGGTGAAGGCATGAAGCGGTTCCGCGCGATGTTCCGGAAGGAAGTGAACCAGGTCAGAGCGGACCGAAGGCTGGCGTTCTCCTTGATTGTGCCTCCGCTCTTACAGGTCCTGTTGTTCGGCTTTGCGCTGGACGTCGAGGTAAACGAGCTGAGAATCGGCGTCGTGGATCCGAGCCGCAGCGCCGAGAGCCGCGAGCTGGTTGCCAGCATCACGAGCAATCCCGTCTTTCAGCTCCGGGGCTACTACGCCTCGATCCACGAACTCGAGGACGACCTGAATCGCGGACGGCTGGATGTCGGGCTTGTGATTCCCGTCGACTTCGCAAAGGATCGCGTGCGCGAAAGAAGCGTGCGCGTGCAGTTGATTCTCAATGCCGTGAACGCCAACACAGCTACGATCTCGGAGGGCTACGTCCGCGCCCTGATTTCGGCCTATAACGCCCAGGTCACGGGTGTCCCGGGAAAGGTGCAGGACGGGCCGCTCACCGCTGACGTCACCTTTTTGTACAACCCGGGGCTTGTGACCTCCTGGTATATCGTGACGGGTGTCTTCGGCGTTCTGCTGGTTCTGAATGCGTCCATTGTCGCGGTCGCCGCAATGATCAAGGAGAAGGAGACTGGAACCGTTGAGCAGTTGCTGATGACTCCTGCCAGTTCCACGGAAGTGATCGCTGCGAAGATGGCGCCGCTGTTCATCCTGCTGCTCGGTATGGCCACGGTCGTGATTGTCGTGGCGAAGGCTGTCTTTGATGTTCCGATGCGCGGAAACATCGCGCTGCTTGCCAGCGCCGCGGCGCTCTGTCTGCTGACGGGCATTGCGCTTGGGACGCTGCTGTCGACGGTATCGGCATCGGCGCAGCAAGCTCAGCTGCTCGCGCTCTTCATCAATCCTCCGATGGCCACCCTTTCCGGCGCCCTGACGCCCATCGAGGCGATGCCGAAGTGGTTGCAGCCGGTGACACTCATCAACCCGATACGACACTTCGGGGAAATCTCGCGAGGCATTCTGGTAAAGGGCGCGGGCCTGGCTGAGCTGTACCCGAACTTTCTCGCGCTAACCGGATTTGCATTCATCCTGCTTGCGATCAGCGTCTGGCGCTTTCGCAAACAACTGACTTAGGAGATTCCTGCAATGAGGCTCTGTCAGATAAGGATCGTGGTGTGCCTGACGGCGATTGGAACTGCGCGCGCGCAACTGGGGGTGCCTGCGGATACCAGTCCCGGCCCATCGGCTGCTCAGTTGCCCCTGTCAGGGCGGACGACCGCAAATGGGGCCGTCACTGCGGTTCAGAATCCGGCGCCCGGAGCGACCGCGACGGTGAATACTTTGAACCCCGTGCTGGAAGTCCAAGGCGCGTATGCGGGCAGCGTTCCCCAAGGCGTCGCGACGGGCGAAGTTCTGCCCCTCACTCTTCGCGAAGCGATCCGGCGGGGGATTGAATTCAACCTTGGCTCTATGGGCTTCTCAAACGCAGTGCGGCAGGCGCGCGGACAGGCGATCGTGAGCCGGAGCGCCCTTCTGCCAAACATCCACGGCAACCTGCGCGAGACACTGCAGAAGATTAATCTGGCGGCGCTGGGGGTACGGAGTCCGTTAATACCTCCGGTCGTCGGCCCCTTCAATTACTTTGATCTGCGGGCAACCCTCACGCAAACCCTGTTCGACCTGACGAGCCTGAACAACTATCGAGCCAGCAAGGAGACGGCAGCCGCGGCTGAATACCTCATGGCAGACGCCAGGGACGTCATCGTGCTCGCCGTCGTCGGCGCATACCTTCAGGCGGTGGCGGCGCAATCCCGCGTCGACGCGGCCCGGGCCCAGCTCGAAACGGCGCGCGCCCTGTTCGAGCAGGCGGAGCAGCAGAGCAGGGAGGGACTCATTGCCCGTGTCGACGCCAACCGCAGCAGAGTGGAGATGCAAACGCAGGAGCAGCGTTTAATCACGCTCGAAAATGATCTTGCAAAGCAGAAGCTGAACCTGGCGAGGATGATCGGCCTCCCGCCCGGGCAGCAGTTTATGATCTCGGACCCGATGCCGGAATCCACTGTGCCGCCTCCGACTTTCGACGAAGCGCTGAGGCGCGCCTTTGAATCGCGGGCGGATCTCCGAGCCGCGGAGGCGCAGTTGCGCGCGGCGGAACGAATCCGGGCAGCGGCGCGGGCGGAGCGCTTTCCCACTCTGTCTTTTTCAGCCGACTACGGAGCCATCGGAACGAATCCGTCATGGGCCGGATCGACCTACACCGTCACCGGAAATCTGCGGATCCCGATCTGGCAGGGCGGCCGCGCCGCGGGGAGCATTGATCAGGCCTCGGCAGCATTAGAGCAGCGGCGGGCTGAATTAGCCGACATCCGCGCGCGCATCGACCAGGAGATTCGAACGGCTTTTCTGGACCTCGAAAGCGCCGCAAACCAAATTCGCGTCGCCGAAAGCAACCGGGACGTGGCAAGGCAGAATCTCGATCTGACGCGGCAGCGCTTCGAAGCCGGTGTGGCTGATACGGCAGAGCTTGTGCAGGCTCAGGAGACGCTTGCGACCGCGGAGCATGATCTGATCACCAGCGCCTTCAGTCACGGACTGGCGAAAGCGGAGCTCGCGCGGGCGATGGGGCGGGCGGAGGAGACGATCGTCCAAATGCTGGGGATCAAGTGATTCGCGCAGCGGGCATTATGATGAAGGGAGGGTGGCGGCATGATCCATCTTCACCGGATCTATGATCAAGGTGTTATCCCGAAGGGGCAGTGCTTCCTGGTGGAACGGCTTTGGCCGCGGGGCATCAGGAAGGAAGACCTGAAGCTGGACGGCTGGCTCAAGGAAGCCGCGCCCAGCACTGAGCTCCGGCGCTGGTTCAGCCACGATCCGGCGAAGTGGGCGGAGTTCAAGAAGCGGTACTTTGCTGAACTGGACAGCCGTCCGGAGGCCTGGGCGCCGCTGGTGTCTGCTGCATCTCGCGGTCCTGTCGTTTTCCTCTACAGCTCCAAAGACACCGAGCACAACAACGCAGTCGCCCTCAAAGCCTACGTGGAATCGAAATTGAAGCACGGCAAAGCGGAGTGAGCCAACGCCGGTTGACAGTATATTCAGATACTAAAGATAATCGGGAAAAGCCTTGCCATGTCGCATCTCCGCACAGCCGGTGCTTTTCGTAAGTCCACTTTACGGCGTGCCAACGAAAAGCTTGTGCTGAATTCAATCCGGCAGCATCCATCGCTCTCCAGAGCGGACCTGGTACGGCTCACCGGTTTGTCGCCGAGTTCCGTTACGTTCATTATCAACCGCCTCCTCCGTGAGCGCATGGTGGAAGAGCTGGACCAGGGAGAGACTTCGAAGGCTCAGGTTGGACGCCAGCCGACGCCTCTCCGGCTGCGCAGCTCTGCACGTCTGGTTGTAGCAGTCGAAATCGGACGGATTCACTCCCGGGTCGTACTGGCGAACTGGTGCGGAGAAATTATCCAGACACGGAATGTGCCCTGGAACGCGAGCCCGACCGTCTACCTTCAGCGAATGCGTTCAACGATTCAATCGTTGATCAATGGACACGATTTGCAAACGATCATCGGAATCGGGCTTGCCGTTGGGGGCACCATTCACCGGCGCACCGGCAGGGTGATTGCAGCCGAGAACCTGGGCTGGTTTGGCATTGACGTCCTGGGAATCCTCAAGCAGGACCTGCCGATTCCCTTCCACTGGGACAACGAGGCGAGGCTTTGCGCTCTGGCGGAGGTATGGTTCGGCGACCCCGAGCAGAAGCGGCTGCACAATTTTGTGTTTCTCACCGCTCCGGAAGGTGTGGGCACGGGCGTTCTCGCCGACGGCCGTTTTCTTCGCGGCGCGGCCGGCGCCGGAGGGGAATTTGGCCATATCATGCTCGATCCCAACGGTCCTCCTTGCGTTTGCGGAAATCGCGGCTGCTGGGAGCAGTATGTTTCCCCGCGCGCGCTGGAAAGGCGATACGCCGCCCTTTCGAACGCCGCCAGCAAGGAGACAACAACCGCCGACAGGATCGTTGATCTCGCCCGGAGCGGCGACCCAGCGGCTCGTCAAGCTCTCGTTGAGACAGCGAAATATGTCGGTCTCGGATTGGTGAATCTCATCGTCGCCTTGAACCCGGAGTCGATCGTGTTCGGCGATTATCTTGCCCGCGCATGGGACCTCATCGAGGAAACAATCTGGCGGGAGGTCCGGCAGCGCACGCCGCCCTATTGTCTATCTCAATTAATGATGCGGCCGTCGCGGCACGGTGACGACGCGGCAGTGAAAGGCGCGATCGCACTTGTGCTCTCCGACTATTTCTCCCGGATTCACGATACTCCCTCCGTTGAAGCGGAACACGCATCCGCTGCTGTTTAATTCGGATCGGCCTCTTCCCCGCCGGATCGCACAGCAAAAAAAACCCGTAGGCCTGGTAAGGGAAACTTCGATGACTGCATAATCTGAAGCGCACAGATCCCCCATTTGAGCGGGTCAATCCTCCCTCCTCCGTCATCGGTCGTAACATCTGTAACAGGATGAAGA
>JADGHK010000074.1 GCA_019686145.1 Bryobacteraceae bacterium
CAGCAACCCTGACCGGCGTCTGCCCGACCACTTTCAGGGGCACCTGGTTGATGTCGGCCACGCCGCCGAGCATGCCGTTGGTGTAGATGTTGTAGTCCATGCGGCCGATCTGAACGTTACCCGCAGGGAGGAGGACATTCGACTCGCCGATTGTGCGCACGACGTCCATGAGGCTGAGCTGGTGAGCTTCCAGTTTGTAGGGATCTGCGTAGAGCAGCATCTGGCGGTTGCGGCCGCCGAAGGGCTGCGGCACGGACGAGCCCGGGACGCCAGCCAGCTGGTTTCGAATGACGTTCTGTGCGATGTCCTTGAGCTGCGTCTCAGACAGGTTCTCGCCGCCGAGGGTCAGGAGGCAGACAGGAAGGTTGGAGGCATCGAACTTCAAAACAACGGGCGGCAGCGTCCCGGGTGGGAGGCGGCTCATTTCCGCAGTCGCAAGACCACCGACCATGGCCGCGGCCGCATCAGGATCGGTCCCCGGATGAAAGAAGACTTTGATGATGCTGACGCCGGTCAGCGACCTGGATTCGATATGCTCAATGCCGCTGCCAAGCGTCAGGAACCGCTCCAGCCGGTAGGTAATGCTGTTTTCCACCTGCTCCGGCGGCATGCCGGAGTAGAACGTTGCGACTACGACGACGGGAATTTTGATGGCCGGGAACATGTCGACCGGCATGCGCAGCACGCTGACGGTGCCGAGAATGGCGATGATGAGGCACGCGACGACGATGAAATAGGGAGTCCTGATTGCGAATGTCGACATAGCCCTGCTACTGCTCCGGAGAGAGGATCTTCGGCACCACCTTGTCGCCGGCCTTCAGACCTGCCCGCCGTCCCGTGATCACCAGATCCGATTCCCGTAGTCCGGCTACGATTTCAACGCGCCGCGGGTCCTCAATCCCAAGCTGTACCGGCTCGACCCGGATCAGGCCGGATGGATCTACGACAAAGGCTGTGGCAGAGGCGCCCGAACGTTCAATCGCTTCCACGGGGACAACCAGTGCGTTGTCGCGTCTCTTCGTTTCCAATACGACTTCCGCGTACATCCCCGGCAGAATCACGCCTTCCGGATTGGGAACATCCACTTCGGCGATCATCGTTCGGGTTGACGGATCGACCTTGTAGGTGCATCGAGCCACGCGTCCTGCGAAGCTGCGTCCGAGCGACTTCACCCGAACCTCGGCAGGCTGCCCGACATGCACGGAAGGCACAAGCGATTCCGGCACCGGCAGGCTCAGGCGGAGTGTGCTGATCTGCGAGAGCCGGACGACCGGCATCGCCTGCGACTGCGAGGATATGCCCGCCTGAATCATGGAGCCGACGTTTGCGTAGCGTTTGGTAATGGTTCCGGCAAACGGGGCAGTGATCGTGACGTAGTTGCGCAGCGTGCGAAGCCGGGCCTCCTCCGCCTTGGCGGCGCGGAATCTGCTCTGCTGGGCCTGCAGCTTCGATTTTGCGGCGGCAAGCTGGGCTTCGGCGACCAAATCTCTTGACTGCGATTCATCCAGCTCCTGCTGCGGAATCAGACCCGGCTCCCGGCCAGCCACCTCCTTCAGCCGCTGGTAGGAAACATGAGCAATCTGATGCGCCGATTCCACGCGCTTCAGCTCGTCTTCTGCCGCTGTTATCTCTGAAGCCGTCTGCTCGACCAGGGCTGCGGCTTTCGAGAGCTCGTCGTTCATCTCCGGGATTTCCAGTTCGGCGAGCAGCTCTCCTTCGCGCACCCGGTCACCGATGTCGACCCGGATAGAACGGACGTAGCCGGCCACCTTGGCCATGACGTCGACTTCCTGAAATGGCTGGAACTCCGCCGTCAGCACCGTCGTGCTTGAAATGGCTGCGCGTTCTACCCGCACGACGGGTACGACCGCCTCCGGCCCCTGGGTCTTCACGCTACTGGCCTGCATCGGGGTTTCGGCAGGAGAGCAGGCAATCTGGGTCAGAGCCGCGACCCCGGTGGCAGCCATCCCCACTGTCCGCCAAAGAAGATTCAGTTTCAATGCAGTGCTCCTGTTGCATAGTTCAGATTGGCCAGCTTGGCGAGATACTCGTACTTCGCGTTTGCACTGGCAATCTGCGCCGTCGTCAGTGAAAGCTGAGCCTGCGTCAGCTCGAGGATTCCGCTGAGGCCGATGTCATAGCGGGCCTGGGCAAGACGGAGGGTAGTGGCTGCCTGGTCGACGAGCCTCGCAGTCACGCCAAGCTTCTGCCAGGCATTGTCGGCCTCAATCCAGGCGACACGCACGTCGGCCGCGATCTGCAGGGCCAAAGCCTCGGCATCTTTCGCTGTTCCGCGCGCGCGAAGCTCGGCTTCCGCGTGACGGGCGGCATTCAATCCGCCATTGAGGAACGGGATCGAAACATTCAGGCCGACTGCGCTGTACTGGCCCGCCAGATTTCCTTGACGGACCGGAACCGCTCCAATCACTCCTACCGCACTGATTGCCGGATACCGCAGTTTCTTTTCCGCTTCTGCAAATCGCTCGGCGGCCGACTGGTTCAGATTCAGGGCCGCCAGATCCGGGCGCCTCCGAAGGGCCTCTTGCACAAGGCTTTCCACATCTTCAGGAATGCGATCCAGCAACGGGACGTCGACTACCTCAAAGTCGGCCGCCTTCGTTTCGCCCATGGCCGCGGCAAGCTGTGCACGGCTGGCCTTCACGTTATTTTCGGCCTGGTAGAGCGCCAGTTCGGCTTCCGACACCGCTACTTCAGCAAAGCTTACATCGAGCGTGGATTTGAGGCTGCTCTCGGCGAGGGCCCGCACCTGGCGCAACGTGACGCGCTGCATCTCCAGCCGGGCCTGCGCGACCCGCAGCACCGCTTCAGCGGCCAGGACGGCGTAATAAGCCTGATTCACCCGCAGCAGGATCTGCGCCTGCGTCGCGTCGACGTTTCTGTCCTGCGCGGCGTTCCTTAGCCGGGCCGAATCGGCGAGCTTCGAGGTGCGGCCGAAATCGGTTACGAGCTGGCTGAACCCCAATCCGGTGGCGGCCCTGCTCGCGAGCCCGGACGTCTGGAGCATTCCGGCGGCGATCGAAGTATCGCGGTCCGCCCCGACCGTTGTCAGATTGCCGGTCAACACAGGCTGGAACGCAGACCGGACCTGCTTTAGGACAGCGCCGGCCGCCTGCGCATTGTAGCGCGCGGAGGCGAGCTGTGGATGGTTCCGGAGAGCAAGCTCCTCCGCCTGCTCCAGGGTAATCGTGCGAGGCTGTTGCGCGGGGAGGAGCGCCGCACAGAGCCCCATCAGGAGCAGCCGGACATTCAGCCGAAAACGCCACTGCATCAGCCGGCGGACTCCTGCCTGGGTCTCGTCATGAGGGGGGAGCCTCGAACTCCGCAGTCGAAGGGAAATGAGACAATCTCCTTGTAGAGGAAGCCGCATTTGCGCTCCTGTTTCCTGGTTCAAGCGCGTAGCGGCTCTCAGTTGAGGTCCCAGGCTCGGCATTCCGGTGATAACCTGACGCAGTCTTGGTGAAAATCGACTCGTGCTTCCTCTAGTTCTATATTTCGTACGCTGCCTGTGCTACTTAAGAGTTTCTGAACATTGCCTTACAACGGCGTCAGGAACTCTTCATTTGGCGGTGCGCCGGAATCAGGCTATATGAGAAAGCAGGTGCACATCCTCGTTGTTGAAGATGAACCGAAGCTGGCGAACGCCCTGAAAGACGGGCTCGAGAATGAGAAGTATCGTGTTTCGGTCGCGGCTTCCGGCGAGGAAGGGTTCTATCTGCTCCACTCCGATCAGTTTGACCTGCTGATGCTCGACGTCATGCTCCCGGGCCGGAGCGGCTTCGAAATTCTCGCGAGGCTGCGGCAAAACGGGATGAAGATACCGGTCCTGCTGCTGACGGCTCGCGATTCCGTCGATGACCGTGTCTACGGGCTCGATCTGGGCGCGGACGATTATCTGGTGAAGCCTTTTGCCTTTCCGGAGCTGCTTGCGCGAGTCCGGGCGCTGCTGCGGCGGGGCGGTCAGGAGAAGACGGGCCGGATGAGCGTTGGCGATCTGGTGATCGACCCGGCGGTGCGTTCGGTCTGGCGAAACGGGCAGCTCATCGAGCTCACCGCGCGCGAGTATGACCTGCTGGAGTATCTGGTCCGCAACCAGGGATCCGTGGTCTCGCGGGAGATGCTGGCTCGCGACGTATGGAAAGAAACGGCGCGCGCGACGCCGATCGATAACGTCATCGACGTCCACGTCGCCCGGCTGCGCCGTAAGATCGACGACGGCTTCGAGCGGAAGCTGGTCCATACCGTGCGCGGGGTTGGCTTCATCGTTCGGGAGGAGCCCGAATGTTTTCGCTAAACCGCCGGCACATCCGCACGCGCCTGACGATTTACTTCGTTACGGTGCTCGCCGTCATACTGCTGGTCTACTCGACAGCGGCGTGCTTCCTCCTGCTGCAGGATCTGCGGTCGCAACTTGTTCGTCACGCAATCCAGGACCTCGAAACCGTGGAGGGTCTTCTCTACTTCACTCCGGAGGGAAAGCTCCTCCTCCGCGACGACTACCACAACCACCCGGAATCCAAGGAAGTTCTGGAACGGCTGGTGGAAGTACGGTCGCTCAAAGGCGAGGTGTTGTTTCGAAACGAGCGGCTAGGCAACCGCTCTCTCGGCGATACTCTGCTTCCGAACGAGGGCGTGGGCGGCTATTCGGAGCGGGAGTTCGTGTTGAGCGACGGCTTGCGCGTTGCGCTCGTAAGCCGCCGGCATTCGATCGATGGCTATCCAACGATCATTCGCGTGGCGTACAGCCAGGAGCCGATGTGGAGGCACTTTCGGGCGAACTTGATCTCGCTCGTGCTGCCGCTGCCGGTGGTCCTGATCATTGCCGGAGTTGGAGGCTACAGCCTGGCGTCCAGAGCGCTTCGGCCGATTCAAGTGATGGCGAGGAAAGCCGAGCAGATCACGATCGACCGGTTGCATGAGCGGCTGCCGGTCAATCCGTCTGACGGAGAAACGGCCGATCTCGCCCGCGTGTTCAACGCAGTCCTGGTCCGCCTGGAGGAAGCGTTCGAACGGCTGCGGCGGTTTACGTCCGACGCCTCTCACGAGCTAAGGACCCCGCTCGCCGCCATACGGAGCGTCGGCGAAGTTGGGTTGCAGCGCGGCTCCACCGCGGAGGACTACCGGGATGTCATCGGCAGCATGCTTGAAGAGGTGAATAAGCTCACCAGGCTGGTGGATCATCTCCTGATCATTGCGCGGGCGGACGCCGGCGACGTTCAGCTCAATCCAACGTCTTTCTCAGCCGTCGATCTCGTCCACGAGTGCGTAGCGCTGTTTGAGGTCCTTCTGGAGGAGAACGGTCAGTCGCTCCATATCGATGCTCCAGTTGATGGAATGATCCATGGCGACAGGCTCCTGCTGCGGCAAGCGCTGGTCAATGTGCTTCACAACGCGATCAAGTACACGCCTCGCGGCGGAACGATCACGATTCGCGTGCAGTTCGGCGCGGACCAGGTCGTACTGGAAGTGGAAGACACGGGTCCGGGGATTCCGGAACAGCATCTCTCGAAAGTGTTTGACCGGTTCTATCGCGCCGAAGAAGGGCGATCCTCAAGCATATCCGGAGCCGGGCTGGGACTTGCCATCGTGCGATGGAACGTCGAAGCCCATGGCGGGTCGATCACGGCTCACAGTGGCAAGGGGCGCGGCTGCACGTTCCGGATCACGCTGCCCGCCGCACACTCTGCCGTTGGCGGAACAAGCGCGATGGGCGCAGGTCACAAGCCGAAGAATCTCGCGAGTTCAGTGCGAGATATGGCCGCCGTAAGTCCTCGCGGCGGGGTGTAATCGCAGGTTGCTCCCCCCGGGTGTTGCAGTGAAAACGGATCTGACATTCAAAAGCCTCCTCAGTGGAGGGGACCGCCGCTCCATCGCTGGCGCCCGCCGCGTGGTCGAGCTGGTGCTGGATCAGCCGGAGCGGGTCAGGGAAGTAGCCGCGCTTGCGCGGGACAGTGACTGGCTCGTCTCCTTGCGGGCAATGGATGTCCTTGAAAAGCTGGTCCGCAAGCACGCTGACTGGGTTCAACCTCACAAGAAACTGTTCATCGGTCCTCTCGCTGATCGCGAGGAATGGGAGATGCGCCTGCAAATCGTCCGTGCGCTGCCTTTGCTTGCCTGGACCCGCCGCGAGCAAAAGCGCGCGGTCGAGATTCTGCTCCGCGACGTTGAGCATCCGAACAAGTTCGTGCGAGCCTGGGCGCTGGACGGTCTGGCGCGCTTCGCTGAGCAGGACGCGACGCTTGCGCCCGTGGTGCGCGAACAATTGGAGGCCTTCGAACATTCGGGTAGCGCCGCCCTGATTGCCCGGGCAAAAGCAATTCGCGCCCGCCTCCTCAAGTTCTCACGCAACAGACAGCGCCGCACACAACCCGCTTAAGCGAGTCACGATCGCTACGCGGTCGTACCGTCTCCAGGACGGTTTCTTTGCACGGCTCCTGGCGGTGATAGCAATGGATGTGCTCGAAAAGCGGATCCGCGAGCGGTAGGGATGCCCTTCTGAGCCTGCCGGGATAAAATCGTCCAGAGCCGCGCCACGGCTTTTTCGTCAAAGGGAGCTGCAATAACGCCTGTTCGGAAAGGATGTTTCGCATGCCGCTCTGGAAACGGTTATCCGCGGAGTTCCTGGGCACATTCTGGCTGGTCTTGGGAGGCTGCGGCAGCGCGGTTCTGGCTGCTGCTTTCCCCGAACTGGGTATAGGTTTCCTGGGAGTCGGGCTGGCTTTCGGGCTCACTCTACTCACGATGGCATACGCAATCGGACATATCTCGGGCTGCCACATTAACCCCGCGGTCACCGTGGGTTTGTGCGTTGGCAGACGTTTTCCTGCCAGGGAAGCAGTCCCGTACATTGTGGTTCAAGTGATCGGAGCCATCGTGGCTGCAGCAGTTCTCTTCGTCATTGCCAGCGGGAAGGCGGGGTTTGATGTTGCAGCGGGCTTCGCTGCCAACGGATACGGAGCCCACTCTCCCGGGGGCTACTCGCTGACAGCAGCGCTGGTGGTAGAAATTGTGCTGACCTGTTTCTTTCTCCTGGTGATTCTGGGGGCCACAGACCGGGAGGCGCCATCCGGATTCGCGCCGATTCCAATTGGTCTGTGCCTGACGCTGATTCACCTGGTCAGCATCCCTGTCACCAACACGTCCGTCAATCCCGCTCGGAGCACGGGGCAGGCCATTTTCGTGGGCGGCTGGGCGCTCGAGCAGCTTTGGCTCTTCTGGGTAGCGCCGCTGATTGGAGCGGTGCTCGGCGGGATCATCTACCCTTTCATTGCGGGCAGCGGAGTTGTGTCGAGAGCCAGGTAACGTTTTTGCAAGTCCCGCATTTCCGGCGGGTGAATCATGGAATGGAGCGGGTGTTCGCGACCTCCGTCCGCACACGCTCGCCCTGCGCACCCACGGTTGTCATGCAGCCGTAACTTCAGCTTGATATCCTCTCCAAGCAGGGTTTTTATGTTCAACCAGAAAGTCATACTCATACTTCTCATGCTCGTCGCAGTGCTGCCTGTACAGCCGCAGACGTCGACGGGAACCATCGTTGGGACGATCACGGACAGCAGCGGCGCCGTCGTCGCCAATGCGCGTGTCGTTGTGACCAACGCCAGCACCAATGCACGTTTGGAGGTATCTACGAATGAAGCGGGCGGCTACACGGCGCCTCTCCTGCCGCCCGGCGTCTACTCCGTCACCGTTTCGAGCCCTGGTTTTCGCACCTTCGAGCAAACCGGCATCCAATTGGGCGTTCAACAGCAGGCGCGCGTCGACGTCGTTCTGCAGGTCGGTGAGGTAGCCGAATCCATCGCCGTCACTGCCGACGCCGCTCTCGTCGAAGCGACCACCTCGTCTATCAGCAAGGGGGTCAACAACAAGACCATCAATGAACTGCCGTTGAATACGCGCAATGTGTACAGCCTCGTGAATCTCACGCCCGGCGTGACCGGCAGCATCGGCAACGCTCACAACGGCGTCAGCTTCAGCGTCAACGGCGCGCGCGGAGGCACCTTCGACGTTCTTATCGACGGCTCGAGCGCGTCCTTCCCGACCGTCAACGGGTTCGCAGGCGTCTCGGTCTTCCCTCCAGTCGATGCAGTGGGCGAGTTTCGCCTGCAGGCACAGAACTACAGCGCGGAGTTCGGCCGTAGCATGACCGCCGTCCTCAATCTCGTCTATAAGTCCGGCGGCAACGACTTGCACGGAAGCGCGTTCGAATTCCTGAGAAACTCCGTACTCGATGCGAACAGCTTCTTTGCGAATCAGCGCAACGTGCCGCTTGCCAGCTTCAAGCGGAACCAGTTCGGCGGACAGTTGAGCGGGCCCATCGTTCGGAACAAGCTCTTCTTTCTCGTTTCCTACGAAGGTCTGCGCGAGCGGAGCTTCACGGAGCGAACCACAACTGTTCCCACGCTGCTTCAGCGGTCAGGCGACTTCTCGCAAACGCGAGCCAGCGCCACGCAGCTCATCACCATCTACGATCCCTTCAGCACGCGTCCGAACCCGAACGGGACTGGCAGCATTCGCGATCCGTTCCCGGGTAATATCATCCCCGCCGATCGCATCGATCCGGTCGCGCGCAACGTGCTCAGCTACTTCCCGTCTCCGAATCAGCCCGGCGATCCCGGCACGGGGCAGAACAACTACTATGCAAATGGCGCGAACACGTTCGACA
>JADGHK010000075.1 GCA_019686145.1 Bryobacteraceae bacterium
CGCCTTCCGCTCCGTCCCAGCGCAAGCCGTATATCATCCCGCTCCATCAACAACCTCAGTGCCTCTCGAAACTCCTGGTAGCTCGTATACCACAGCCCGCCGTTCGACCGAATACAGTGGCCGAGCAAAACGGGCGATTTTCCATTCGCAAGCAAAGGTTTGGCGTGCTGCCATGATTCGAGCGCGGCCATGCAAAGGCTTTCGAATGGAGACGGGCAAACCGCCACGTGCGTGTGTTCGAGTGCCTGGTATTTGACGAACTCGCTCACATAGCCTGGACACAGGACTTGTGGATGTCCCTGGAATGGCATGGTGCGCCTTCCGAGCATCAGGAGGAGCAGATCTCGCCGTTTCTCCTCGGTGACGAACCGAAGGAAGAACTCCAGCAGCTCATCGCACCCTTTGCCATTCTCAATACGGCCCACAAAAGTCAGGACAAATTTATCGGCGAGTTCATTTTCAAGAGGCTCCCATGCGTCGTCGTATTGGCCCGGATTCGGGTCGTTGAGCCCCAGTCCGACAACGGCGCCGACGGAGTCGGGCAGTCCGAACCGTCTCTGCAGCAGAAACTGCTCCTCTTCGGTATTGAAGAAGATGTGCGGCGTCTGGCGGAACAGGTCATCGAGAATAGTCAGATACAGCGACGCCTCGTCATGTGCGGTCGGTACGAACACAGCCTTACTCTTCAGCAGGGGCAAGCAGTGGATTGCCGGGTAGTACAGGTACGTGAAGGCGATGAAGGCGTCGTAGTTCTGGCGGTTCGCTTCGACGTAGGAGACCAGCTTCGGGCAGTAGGGTCCCTGCCAGCGAACCATCTCGTATTGCTGCGCTTCATCGAGCTGCGTGAGGAAAATCCTGTCGTAGATGAGGTGAAATTTCTCGAGATTCCGCTCATGCTCGGTCGGAAACCGGCGTACCGTCACACCGTTCAACCGGGTCTCGCTCTCAGGCAGCTCATTCCGCCAGCTCAAGTGGTCAACCGCGCATGTCGTAAGAACTTCGACGTCGTAGAACGGAACGAGGCGCTCTGCGACTTGCCGGCAGTGGCTCTCCGATCCGCCTGTCAGATTCTCGCCGTACCGATGAATGATGATGCCCAGCCGCGGCCGTGAGAACTTGTTCATGCTCTTTCCACCTCAGCAAGCAGCGACAACAGCTTCGCGCGGATGATGTCGGGGTGATAGTTCTCTTCGTAGCGCCGGCGCCCGGCCGTCGCCAATTTGCGATAGAGCACCGGATCCTCGATGCATTCATCAATGGCCCGGGCGAAGCAGTGAGCGTCGAAGTGCTCGAAAATCCTGCCGCAGCTTCCCGCCGTTTCGCCAACCGCCGACGTGGCCCAGGCTACGATTGGCACGCGAAAGGCCATGGCCTCCACAAGCGGCACGCAAAAGCCTTCATGCTCACTGACACAAAGAAACACCGAGCATGTCATGTAGAAGGACCGCAGCTGCGAAGGACTCACGGAATGAGCGAATTCCACCGCGTCATCCACGCCCAGTTGCCTGGCATACTGGTGCACTTCCTCCGTGTACAGGGAAAGGCTCGGGTCAAAATTGCCGACAAACACCAGTCGGGGTTGCCTGTCTGTAATAGCGCGATATTCCGCGAAAACTTCGACCGCCCGGAAGTGTCCTTTGTTTGGCCGCAAGCCGCCCACGAACAGCAGATACGGCCGGTCGCCCCGGTGCGTCCCCATGACGACGGCATCGAACGGTTCTCGCAGGAGTTCCTCGATGCGGTGGACGGGAGGGACAACGCGGCATCGCGATTCGTCAAAGCCGTACTCGATAAATTCCTGGTTGTTGTAGGACGAATCGCCCCATAGAATGGCATGCCCGAGCCGGGCAAGGCGCTCGGTAGCCTTTCTGCCTTCCTTGCAGGCCTTGTAGTAGTGCTCCGCGTAGCGAGCGTAGAAGTGTGCGGGGGTTACGTTGTGATACTTAATGACGAGTTTATTCCTGCTGCGAAGCAGAATTTTCTCCCCCAGCTCCCAGTCAATGGCATGGTGATAGATCAGAATGTCGTTGGGAGAGCTCCAATACTCGTCCGCGTCCAGCCTCACCAGTTCCGTAATCGCTTGCAGTTTCGGGTGAATATGTTCTGCAAGGATCCGGACATCGTAGCCGGCGTCTCGAAAGATGCGGTGCATGCCTAAGACGTCATTGCCAACCGCATCATTCGGCTGAAACGTGGGGATGAGGAGAAAGATGCGCGGCTTTCTCATGCTTGCTGGCGTTCCGTCTCCAACAAACGGCGCAACGACTCAATCTGGAGGTTTGTCTCCTCCAGAACCGCCGCGAGCTGCTCGGCAATGACAGCCTGCTCCTCGAGCGCGATCGCAGTTTGCAAATGAGCAGCCTTCAGAGGAGGAATCAGCCAGAAAAGAGCACGCCGGACCAGCCAGACGGGAACGAGCCCCAGGCGTCCGCGAATCGTAGGCGGCACAGGAGGAAACTGACCTACTTTCTCTACGGAGGCACGCAGTGCTGCGGCTTGCGCCCGAAATGCCGCGATCGAGGTGCGAAGGGATGCAGGAATTCGTGCTCGGGCGCGGCGCGTTAATTCGTCCTGACTCCGGTTCTGCTGCCGCACGCGCGAGCGGATTTCTGCCATCAATCCCATCACATTGACTTCAGTTTGCTGCTCCTGCATTTTGCTGTCTCGAGCGGTCAAATTAGAGATTTTCGCACACTGTGTTTTCCCTGAATGCCCGCGGTCACCGCTAAAAGCCGATACTACGACAGTGCCCGGGAGACGGAGTTCGCCTCCTCCGGCCTAGATTCCCGAAGGCGCCTGGTCCAATCCCTTTTCGCCGCGCACGCTCGCCGGAAAACCTGAAGGTAGGAAGCGGCCACCTCGGAGGGCGTCGCAAAAGTAGCGGCGCGGCGCAACCCGCGCAGCCGGAGCTGATCCGCCAGGCTGCTCTCAAATTCGAGACGCTCAATGGCTTTCACAATGGATTCCGCTTTTCTGGGGTCAAAGCGAAGGATTGCGTCACCGCCCAGTTCTTCGAACGCGGAAAGGTCGCTTGCCAGCACCGGTACACCCGCCGTCATCGCTTCCAGGATCGGGATTCCAAAGCCTTCATAGAGGGAAGGGAAGATCAGACCCCGTGCCGCTTTGAGAAGGCCCCCGAACTCCTTCTCGGGCAGGTATCCCGCAAAGATCACTGACTGCGATAGCCCCGTTACCCTCGACCAGGTCTGGAGCGCACGCGCCCGGTCATCAACGGTCCCCGAAAGAACAAGCTTCAGATCGCAGTCAGGATGCCGCCGGCGGAAGACGCCGAAAGCCGTGAGAAGAAGCGCGTGATTCTTATGACTCCAAAAGTTCGCCGGATAGAGCAGATAGCGACCGCCTTCGATGCCAAGGCGGTCCAGGAGCTCGTTTTCTGGCTGAGTAAAGTGAGATACAAGCCTCTGTGAGACACAACTGTAAATCCTGCTTACCTTCTCGGGAGCAACATACCCTTCTCGAATTACCGCGTTACGAACGTAGTCAGAGACACAAATGATGTGCGTAGCCAGCCGGCACGCCTGACGAAAGACGCGATCGCGATAATTGCGGTCCGCCGGATCAAAAAATTGGGGATAGCGAAGGTACTGAAGATCGTGAACAACGCTCACGGCGGGCACAGTGGGATCGTAGAACAGCGGCGCCGTGAAGGGGCAAAACAGTAAGTCCGCGTTGAGGCGGCGCATCAATGTGCCGTTCGGCAACCGTTCGGCTACGACCTGCTGAACACGCTGAAGCTGGAGCAGCATCGGCTCCGGGATCACGGCGGCAGCAAGGCGTTTGAGCTGGATGAGCGCTCCTACCGGCTGAGTTCCGTCCCCATTCTCAACGACGCAGAGGCGCCGTACATTCGAGGTTTCGAGGGAAGCGAGCTCGTCGTGCGCAATCCGCGAAGTCAGCAGCAGAAACTCCGTTCCGGGTAGAAGCGCAGAAAACTGGCGGATAAGTTCGAGTGCAAGAACCTTCGCGCCACCGTTCTCCCCCCCTCGCGTAACAGGCGTAAGATCGATGACCACCCTGCGGAGCGGATCAGCGAGCGAGCTCACAACCACTCTGTTTGCCGACTCCTTCTGAGTAAGCTCTGGACCCTCAAATGGTTAACACTTCTGAGAACTCCTCACGACGGGGAGCGTCGTGTGACGCGCGCCAAAGACTGGCCTGCGCGTACCACGGTGCAAGGCAAAATTTGCGGCCGAAGATAAACAGGCCAACAAGATTTCCAGAAACAACCATAGCACAGAGTGCTGTGCAATCAGAGATTCAATTGATTATTTCCCAATGCAAAATGTGGAAAAGATACGATTCAGGATATCTTCGGCGGTAGTAGCGCCAGTAATCGCGTCGATTGGGCGGAGCGCGGCGTATAAGTCGAGCAATATCATTTCGTGCGGTATGCCAAGGCTGGCGGCGGCCGCGGCCTTCTCCATCGCCTCCAAACTCTCCCGCAGCAGTTGCTCGTGACGAATGCTCGTGATGAAGCCCGCTTCGGTGTCTGCACGCCCGAAGGCGCCAATGATTCGGTCGCGGAGCTCCGATATTCCATCGCCTGTGGCCGCAGACACCGTAATCATGTTCTCGTCCGGTTCCCAGGCGCGAGGGAGGTCGCTCTTGTTGGCGACGATCAGGTGGCGCTTTGCCGAGGCGCGCCTTAGCAGCTCCCGGTCTTCCTCCTCCAAGGGAGCAGACAAGTTCAGCACCACCAAAGTAATGTCTGCGTCCGCCATCGCCTGGTAGCTCCGCTCAATGCCAAGGCTTTCCACCAGGTCCTGGCCCACGCGAATCCCTGCGGTATCGATCAGCTTAACCGGGATGCCCTTCATCGACATCGTTTCGGACACCAGGTCCCGCGTCGTTCCGGGAATCTCGGTAACGATTGCGCGGTCCTGCTCGAGGAGGCGGTTAAACAGACTGCTCTTGCCAACGTTTGGACGTCCCACGATCGCCAGCGTGAGGCCCGACTGCACGAGTTTCCCGTAAGCGAAGCTTTCGAGCAGCCTGCGAAGCTCGGCGGTGATGGGCTCAATAGCGCAGAGGATCTGTTCCGTGGAGGCGACACTTACATCGTCCTCCGCAAAATCGATGCCCGCTTCGAGCAGCGCCACGAGTTCGACGAGCTGATTCTTGATCGGGGCAAGCCGCCGGGAAACCGATCCCTCCAGTTGTTGCGCGGCAACCGACGCCTGATAGAGCGTCGTGGCTTCAATGAGGTCGCGAACGGCTTCCGCTTGCGGAAGATCGATGCGGCCATTCAGGAAGGCTCGAAGCGTGAACTCGCCGGGCTCGGCCAGCCGCGCGCCGGAGGCGCACGCACGCTCCAGACACCATCGGAGCACCACTGGAGAGCCGTGGCACGATACTTCGACTACATCCTCCGCGGTATAGGAGCGAGGCCGGGCAAAGTAAGTGACGACGACATGATCCACCGGAGCGCCGTCGGGTCCCGGGAGTTCCGCAAGTTGGGATCTCCATGGCTTCCATTCCGGCTTCCCGTCCGGAGACCGGGGAAAACGCAGGATCTGCTCGGCGACGCGGAGCGAGTCAGGGCCGGAGAGGCGTACGATGCCGATACCACCCCGGCCCGGTGGCGTTGAGATTGCGGCAATCGTATCTCGGAGGATCAAGCTGAGCGCCGGCGTGCCCGGCCAAAGCCGCGCAACGGAGACGACGTTGAAGGATCAGGAGGCGTGGGCATGTTCGCGGGATAGATGACGACCTGCCGGTTAGGCCCGACACCGGAACTCTCGCTGCGGACTTCCGTTTCCGACCGCAATGCGAGATGAAGAATTCTGCGCTCCCGGCTGTTCATGGGGCTGAACTTGAACGGAACGCCTGTCTTTTTCACCTTCTCGGCGGCAGTAAGCGCACTGAGCCGTAATTCCTCAATACGCAGCATGCGGTAGTCATTGGCGTCAAAGCACAGCTTTGAGTGGTGCTCTGGCGGCATCCGGAGCATTTCCATTGTGAGGTGCTCCATTGCGAGCATCAGCTCTGCCCTGTTTTCGAGCATCAGCTCCACATCCGGCCCCGAGAAGCGGACGAGGATATCCGGATTCTCGAAGTCCGCGTGCAATTTGCTGCCATCCGTGATCTCGTAAGAGAGCCGGAGGCCTGCTCTGCGAATCAGGGTTTTCAGGAAGCTGTCAACTATCGGTCCGAACTGATCGACCGGATACTTCTTGTCATCCACGCGTTAATTCCTGGACCGCTTTTTTTGCTGCTTTCCGGGCTTTGGCTCGGTGACAGTGACGTTCACAGTGCGGTTGAAGAACCACTGCTGCACGATACCGACCAAGTTTCCGGTCAACCAGTATAACACCAGGCCGCTCGATACACCGTAGAACATGAATCCAAGCATCAGCGGCATCAGGAGCATCACACGCTGCTGCGCCGGATCCATGCCCGTCGACGGCGACATCTTCTGAAGGATGAACTGCGTCGCAATCATCGCAAGCGGAAGGATACGGATTGGAAGCGTCTCCGGCTGCGAAAGGTCCGTCACCCACAGCCAGCTTGCGCCGCGCATTTCGATCGCAACTGTCAGGACCTTATAGAAAGCGATGAAGAACGGAATCTGCAGCAGCATTGGCAGGCAGCCGCCGGCGGGGTTGACCGAGTTCCGCCTGTACAGCTCCATGATTTCCTGGTTCTGTTGCGCCTTCCGCGGATCCCGAATGCTGATGCCCTTGTACTTCTCATTGATGGCGGCGATCTGCGGCTGCAGCACCTGCATCTTCTTCATCGACTTCAAGCTGCTCAGCTTCAGAGGCAGCAACAGGAAGTTGATCGCCACTGTGACAAGGACAATCGCCCAGCCGTAGTTGTGCGTGATTGTATGATTGACCCAGCTCAGAACGAGGAAGAGCGGCTTTGCCAGTATGGCGAACCACCCAAAGTCCACGACCTGCTCCAGCTTCGGATCGACGCTACGGAGAATGCCGATGTCTTTTGGTCCGACAAAGACATTGAAGCGGTTCGTGCCATCGCCACCGACCGCCGCCCCGATGTGCGGCTCTGGCTTTGCATCGGGCGCAGACGCGATGGCGTCCCCGAACGTCTGCATCGAAAATGATCCGCCGTTGGAAGGAAGGAAGACAGCCGCGAAATAGGCATCTTCCAGGCCAGCGAATGCGAACCTGCCGCTCGCCGAGACCGGCCCGTCTTTGGCAGCCTTGGCCTCCTTCACTACGAGCTCGTTCTCGGCCGGATCGAAATGGAGAGCGCGCTGTACGCTCGCGCTCTTGACGACGGTAGGATCACCGAAGCCGCCACGCCACGCAAGCAAATGCGGAACAGGCGCGCCGTTCTGCGTAACGACGGATTCCACTCGCGCCAGGTACCGGTTCGGCTGGAACTCAAACGTTTTGCGGGCTGAGACGCGCCCGTCGGAAAACTCGAATTCAATCTTGCGGCCGTCCTCAGAAACCTTCGCCGCGTAGAGGGCCTTATCGAGGTCGACTCCAGGCTTCTGGCTCGAAAAAACAAGGGAGAATGGGTAACCCGCTTTGTCCGAGCCGGTCGGGTGGACGAGATCCACGAGCCCGTCCTTGCCGTCCTTGTAGTGCTTCAGCACCCAGCTCCGAACGACGCCGCCGCGGTTGGAGAAAACGACCTTATAGACGTCGGTTTCGACAACGTATGTCTCTTCCTTATCCGCCGAAATCTGGCCTGGAACCACGGGCGGCGAGACTGCTGTCGCCGGAACTGCCTCAGCGGGCTTTGCCGGAGCTGCTGCTTCGGCTTGCGCCGTAGTCTCCGCTGCCTTCTGAGGTGTGTTGACGGGAGCCTGCGGCTTATAGAAGTACGGCGTAAGAAACAGCACCGCGCCCATCAGCAGAAAGGCAAGAAGGAGACGGAGCTCCATCGATATCTCTTTCTTCTTCTTGGTGGTGACCGTCGAAGTGCCGTTTGGTGATTCAGGCATTGTTCGTTACTGTTAAACCTTTTTCAATGGGACCGGATCGAGTCCGCCGGGATGAAAGGGGTGGCAACGGCAGAGTCTGCGAACTCCAAGCCAGAGTCCTCTCAACGCTCCATACCGTTCGATTGATTCCCGCATGTATTCGGAACACGTCGGATGGAAGCGGCACGCGGTCGGCAATAGCGGGGAGACCCAGGATTTGTACCACCGCAGAAGCTGAATCAGGAAGCCTTGCATCGGGAGAAAAGTCTTTCGATTTCCAGCTCCAACTGGGCGAATTCCGCATCCAGTACAGTTCGCCGAGGGTTAATTACAATCTCCCATCCAGGCGGTAGCTTCGAAAGATGTAGTCGGACAGCTTCGCGAATACGCCGCTTGATCCGGTTCCTGACCACCGCCTTGCCCAGTGCGCGAGGAGCGGTGAAGCCAACTCTGGACCCGTCCTGGCCGGCGGCTCTGCGACAAAATGCAGAGAAGAACGGGCTCGAAAACCTAAACCCCTCCTGGTAGACCCGCCGGAACTCAGACGAGCGCAGGATCCGGAAGTGCTTGGGGAAGGATTGACCTAGCCTGGAGGCTTCCTGCTTACTTCGCTTGACGGACAGCTCTTTCGTCGCTAACGGTGAGTTTCCAGCGGCC
>JADGHK010000076.1 GCA_019686145.1 Bryobacteraceae bacterium
TTTGGCCTTCTCTTTGCCGTTTTGATGGCGGTCCTGCTCATCCGCCTACCGCTCGCGAATGCCGGCCGCCCGGACGAACCAGCTCCACCGGCCGCGATGATGTAAGAACGGGAGTTCAAAAACACGTAGGCCCGGGTATAAAACCCGGGCCTTTTTCGGTTTCGGCTCTGTGGTATCGGCGCCCGTGAAACTCAGCGTGCCGTAATCTCTCCGGACTCCGAGATCACAACCGGAATGCCTTCAAGATCTCTTGGCAGAGCGCTGCGGAGCGCGGGCGTCAGGCGAGTCACATAGACTTTGAAGACCAGCCGTGAGCCTTCGCGCCCGATGCCAATACCTTCCACGCCGTCGAAGTCGAGTAAACGATCCTCGTGGCGCGCTTGAATAGCGGCGAGGCGCGACATTTCGGGGTCGCGAAAACGGTTTGCACGCATCGCTTTCCTCTGAGCCGAATCGGCTCCGGACATCTCCACGCCGAGCAGATCGAAAACATCATCGATCGGCGAGCCGACGGTCAGCGAGGAGCTTCCGGCGAACAGGAGAGCCGTTGGCATCTTCGTCGCTGTCTCCAGGATAGCGGAACCGGAGTCGCCGCTCGTCGAGAAACCACCGGGAACGATCGTCGTCTGGCCCACAAACCGGTACCGCCCGCAGAGGTTCCCATAGTTGACTCGGAGCGTCACATTCACCGCATCCACGGTGCCATTCGTGACGCCGGTGGTTCTTCCGCTCTTGATCACCGGCATACCCGGAACCGGCTCGACCGTTCCGACAGTCGGTTCACCGATGCCAAAAATCTCGCTCTTCGCCAGCTCAAGCGTGGTGACCGATATCGCTGCGTCCGCCACGTTGCGTGCGCGCAGACCGCGAACCAAAGGAACGCTCCGAGCGAAACTACCAACCACGTAAAACGGGTCGTTGCCGGGATCGCTCCCTATATCTAGCGTTCCTGGCTGAAGCGTGGAGATGCCAGGCTGCGCGGTTCCCGGACAAAGGGTCGGACCCTGAGCACCGAGCACGTGATTGTTGCTGAGGATGTACTTTATGCCCGGGTCAGTGGCGTCCTGGACCAGGAGCCCGGCAGTGCCGGCATAGATAAACGGTAAGCTGGGCGTATTGCCAACCGACACCCCCATTGGGACGGGCCGATCAAAGCGATCAGTCGGTGAAGCGGCTGGCTCCGCCAGTGGTTTGGTTACTGCGGTTGTGGCAATTCTCCTCTCAGCCGCCTGAATCAAACCCACAAACAGCGTGGCGACGGCCATGAGAGCAGCGAATCGGTAGCGCTTGACGAACATGACACCCCTCCCTGCTGGTGCAACTTGAACTACTGATGCTGCCTAAACGAAGCAGTACGATATTAGCATTGATTTCTTATGGGTAATAGGGGTTAGTACAACTAAGATAGGGGTTAGTACAACTAAGAAGTTCAGATAGCAATTGATTCAGATCGCACTCGACGGGCTATCCTGAAGCGATGTCGCTTCCTACTGAGATTCGGAACTACAAAGTACCTGACAGATCCCTTGCACTGTGGTGGTTCGGGCAAAACGGCTACATCCTGAAAACGCCCGGAGGCATCGTGGCAGGCGTCGACCTTTACCTCACCGACAGCTGCAATGGACTACAACCGGGTATGAACCTCCGCCGCACAGTTCCCATACTCATACCGCCCTCCGAGCTCGACGTCGATCTCTACCTGTGCACTCACAGCCACCAGGATCACACCGATCCGGAGACGATCCGGAACCTGCGTAATAAGGACACAATGCAGTTCATTGGCCCCCAGGAGAGCTGCCGCATCTTTTCCGCCGAAGGGATTGAGTCCAGCCGGATACGGATTTCCTACCCCAAGTGCGAATTCGAGTTTGGCGACCTGCACATCCGCGGCACTTTTGCGCTGCCGACGGACGATACCGACCTGAATCACATGGGATTCATCTTGCGCAGCGGCGCCTCGGGCGCCAAGGTGTATATGACAGGCGATACCGACTACACCGAACTTCTGTTCGAGGCGGCAAAGCACTCTCCGGATGTCGTAATCACTTGCATCAACGGGGGGTTCAACAACCTCTCACATTGGGAGGCTGCGACGCTCGTGGGGAAGATCAAGCCGAAAGTGGCAATTCCCTGCCACTACGACATGTTCCCGGACAACTCCGTCGATCCGAAGCAGTTCCGGGCCGCGATGGTGCTGCGCGCCCCCGATGTCCAATATCAGGAGCTCGACTACGGGAAGCCCTATCTGTTCTCGTTCTAGCGGTAACACGGAGGGAGCCTGGTACGTCCTGTGGACGAGGGAAGAAGCTGGACCGGCCGGGGCGCGCGACCGGCGGCGCCGGCTGATGCGGCGCCGCTGAGCGTGGCATACCATAGTACTTTGTCTCGCATCTCTTCATCCATACCAGCCGACGGCTTGTCCTGGCCTCAGATTTATCTGGGCGTCGCACTAACCACGCTTGCGACGCTGATGCTCGAGCTGTCCCTGACCCGGATTTTCTCGGTCGTTTTCTACTATCACTTCGCATTTCTCGCGATCTCGATCGCTCTGTTCGGGCTGGGAGCCGGAGGCGTCTTTTCGTATGTGGTTGCCTCAAGACCCGGCAACCTCTTTTCGAAGCTCGGCGTCCTGGCAGCGACGAACAGCCTCGCCGTTCTGTTCTCTCTGGCGGTGATCCTCAGCCGCGACGGGAACATGGACGTGTTCAGCCTGGGGCTGGTGTACTTTGTCGCTGCCCTGCCCTTTTTCCTTGCCGGAACCGTTGTCTCACTGGCGATCTCGGAGACCATCCAGCGGGTGGACCGCATCTACTTCTTCGATCTGATCGGCGCTGCGGGCGGCTGCCTGCTGCTGATTCCAATGCTGAACATTGTTGGCGGGCCGAACACGGTGATTGTCGCCGCCGCTCTGTTTGCCGCCTCGTCGGCCATCTGGTTCAACCTGGGAGCCGGCGCACGAGGGCGCGCCGTCAGCGTCATGCTGGCGCTCGTATTGGTGGGGCTCATCGTGTTCAACATCCGCGGCTCCATCCTCGACGTTCGGTATGCCAAGGGGCAGACGCTTGGCAAGGAGCAGTGGGTACAGTGGAACACATTCTCCCGTATTGGACTGCGCCCTGAACCAGGCAGCGACATGATGAGCATCGTCATCGACGCCGATGCATCGACCGGAATCGCCAACTTCGACTTCGACCGGCTTTCAGAGCGGGATATTCGGGACCTGCGAAACCAGGGGCCCGGCTTTCCTTACATCATCCGTCCCGGTGCGAAGACTCTGATTATCGGCCCGGGAGGAGGCTGGGACGTGGCCCGCGCCCTCGCATCGGGGAGCAAGGACATCACAGGTGTCGAGATCAACCCGATCATCGCAACCACGATCATGAGGGAGCGGTTTCCGGAGTTGAGCCGCCGGCTCTACTTCCGGCCTGAGGTGCGGATCGTGGTGGAAGATGGGCGCAGTTTTGTCCGCCGGACCCAGGAAAAGTATCAGGTCCTCCAGATGACGCTGGTCGATACGTGGGCATCGACGGCGGCAGGGGCTTTTGCGCTCTCAGAGAACAATCTGTACACAACCGAAGCCTTCGTCGATTACCTGAGCCGCCTGACCGACGACGGCCTTATCGCCTTCACGCGCTGGGGCTTCGATCCGCCCAGGGAATCCCTGCGTCTGCTGTCGCTCGGAAGGGCGGCGCTCGAACGGCTGGGAGAGAAGGAGGTATGGCGGCACGTCATTGTCGTCCGGGAAGGTGGGGCAAAGGAGCTTGCGGGATGGGGCGCGCGTGACACGGTGCTTATCTCCCGCAAACCTTTCACTGCCGCTGATCTAGACCGGGCGCGGGCCGGAATCGCAGCGGGAGGTTTGCAGCCGGTCTATCTGCCCGGCGACCGCTATCACAACCACTTCACCGATTACCTGCACACCGCCGACGCAGCCGCTTATGAACGGAACTACCCGTTTGATGTCTCACCCGTCAGCGATGACCGGCCGTTCTTCTTCTACACGGTCCAGCCGCGTGACCTGTGGAACTACCTGGTCGGCGCGAATCGCAGCACCGCGGACTACAAGATCAACCTGGCCGTGCCCACACTGTTCGGACTGATCGCGGTCAGTATTGTCGCGACTCTGGTGATTCTCGCGCTTCCGCCCGTGCTGCTCGGAAGCCGTCTGCCCCACGAACCTGGAATCCGCCGTTTCCTCTTGTACTTCCTCTGCATCGGCGCCGGATACATCCTGATCCAGGTCGCGCTGATCCAGAAGTTTGTCCTTTTCCTCGGCCACCCGACCTACGCACTGACGGTGATCATCTTTTCGATGCTGGTGTCGAGCGGCCTGGGGAGCTATTTCAGCCGGAAGGTGACGATCGGATCTGACCGGCGTCTTGCGATCACGCTCGTAACCGTTTTCGGACTGATCGTGCTGCTGGCGCTGATCGCGTCCCCTCTTACCGCCGCAGGCGTCGGCCTGCCCAAGCCCGTGAAGTTCCTGATCACCGTCCTGATGATCTCGCCGGTCGGCTTCGTCATGGGCATGCCCTTTCCAACGGCTCTGTACCGGCTCGAACAGTGGCACAAGCCGTCCGTGCGCTGGGCCTGGTCTCTGAATGCGGCTTCGAGCGTGCTGGGCTCTGCCGCTGCGATCTTCCTCGCCATCTATCTGGGCCTGCAAGTCACGCTGCTCGTTGGCGGAAGCTTGTATCTGATCGCTCTGGCATGCCTTCTGACTACCGCCAGGGTGAATCAGGCGGTAAGAGCAGCCGGCGTCCGATAAGAGAGGGGCAGTGCGGCGACTATTATGGGCGCTGCATCGTGACCTGAGTTACACGCAAGTCCTTCTTTCTTGGAAAGACTTGGAAACGGAATCATCCTTTCAAGCCGTCTGATTCAGTGCCGCCGACAATTTACAGAAGGAGAGGGTTTACCCATTGACTTTAGTAGCCCTTCAGTGTATGTAGTGGCCATGCAACGGCCAATCGCCGTTGCCCTGCTGTGCCTATTCTCAATCGTTCAGGCCGGAAGCGCCTATATTTGTGGCTATCTACTCTCAACGTATCCTTGCAGTCCCACTTCGTGTGATTGCATCGACGTCGTATGGTTACA
Source organism: Bryobacteraceae bacterium (assembly GCA_019686145.1). Taxonomy (GTDB): domain Bacteria; phylum Acidobacteriota; class Terriglobia; order Bryobacterales; family Bryobacteraceae; genus JADGHK01. The sequence goes on from JADGHK010000076.1 coordinate 5,098, forward strand.
TTCGTGTCTCAGGGATGCAACATCTAGCTGCTCAAGTGGATACAGATATTCGCCGTTTTACTACCGTATGACAATTAACAGTTACCTCGAATGTCTGGAGGGCTGTCGTTCACTAACTTGAGGAGGAGGCGGCAATGAAGAAGACGATGATAGTGCCTTTCGTATTTGTTTCGCTCGGCGGCCTGCTCTACGGGGCGGTACCTTACAGTGCAACACGGGTGATCACCACTACCAGAGTCAACCTCAAGACGGGCGCGGTCGAGGATGTCCAAACTGAGATGATGCGGGAGATTCGCGGCTCGGACGGCAGCAGACGCTACTTTGAAAGGTCCAACGGAACATACAGCCTGTTTCGGGCTCAGGATGGCGCCCATTACACGGTCGATAGCAGGCGAAGGACGGTTACGATGCTGACGCCACCCGCTTCCTATGTGGAAACTCCTGCGGCTGACCGGGAGAGAAGGAAGGCAGCAGCTACAGGCGAGAAGACGATCGCCGGAGTAAGCTGCCATGTCTTCCCGGTCCGTTCCAATGTCGCCAACAAAGAAGGTTCGACATGCCACGCTCTCGAAAGTGACATCATTATGGAGCTGGTCAGCACCTACACCGATCCGAACGGAGAGTTCAAAAGCATTTCCCACAACGTGATTACGGAGATCCGCCTGAATGAAGAGCCGGATCCGAGGGAATTCGAGCTTCCGGCGGGCTATACGATCGTAGCTGGGCACGGGGCAGGCAGCCAGACGGCGGCGTGCGGATCGTGTAAGGGACGCTAGGCGGCCAAGCGCAAGCTCCGCCTCTCTGTGCTAAGTTCATCCCACTCACTTCCTTGGGCCGTCCGTGCGCACAGGCGGCCCCTCCATGGCGGCTAAAGCTGCCGAAGAGCGTTATCGAGCGCCTCGACGAAGAAGTACTCTCCCCACATCACGGACTCCCCAACGCCGAGATTCTTGTGGATGTGGTAAACGCCGCCCTTGAGCACGCCTTCCCATTCCGGATCATCCTTGGCCAGATGCTTCTCGCAAAGCGATCGCAGGATATGGATCGCGGTGCTCCAGTAGAAATGTCCTTTGACGGGGTCGGGAAGCAGCCGGCACAGACGCAGCATGCCGCTTGCGGCGATCGCAGCCGCGGATGTATCAAGCAGCTTCCGGCTCTCAGGCGGCGCCTGGTAATCCCATGGTGGAACACCGTCCTTGCCAGTGTGAGTGATGTAGTAATCCGTGCATTTCTCCGCGGTCTCCAGGAAGCGCGGGTCGCCGCTGTATTCATAGCACGTTGTGAAGCCGTAGAGAGACCACGCGAGGCCTCGTGACCAGCAGGAATCGCCGCGGTAGCCCTGATGAGTACTCTGCCTCAGGAACTCGCCGGTCTCCAGGTCAAAGATTCCCTCATGGGCCGTCGACCCGTCGCCGCGAACCAGCGTGCGACGTGTAGTCAAACAATGGCGGAGGGCGATGTCCCGAAGCTTCTTGTCTCCCGTCTCCCGCGCGGCATAAAAGATGATGCCGACGTTCATCATGATGTCGATGAACAAAGAGTTTTCGGCAACGAACGAACGCAGGTAACCGCCTTTCTCGTTAAAGCGCATCGCAAGAGTGCGGCCTGCCTGAATCAGCACTTCATGCAGAGCCGGATCCTTGGTCAGGCGGTACCACCGATAGTACGTCGAAAGGAAGATGAAGCCGAGATCGTGTACGTCGCGATCATGCTGGCGAGGTTCGAGCGGCTTGGTGTATCGCACGGCCTGCTCGAACCAGAAGTCCGCATTCGGAGCTCCGGCGTTCAAAGCGCGGCGATAAAAGATCCACATCATGCCGGGCAGGAACCCGTCGCACCAGTGCGTCCAGGCAGGGCCTTCATGCTTCCACCGGCCGTTCATTGTGTACATCGGATAGAAATCCGGATGGCGCTCGATGAGGCTCCGGACCTGCTTCTCGGCGAAGTCAAGCGCGCTTTCAAAGAGCTTTCGGTCGGTCTCTAAATCAAACTGAATCACTGTTTCTCCTGATTACGGGACAAGGACTGAGTGCGCCATTCCATGAAAAAGTCTGGCGCGAGCCGCCGAGCGGCTCCGGGTACAACAAATAGGTTTCTGGTGACAGGCGGAAGCTCGATCCTGCGTGGCAAGCCCAGAGGCAGGCTTCCGCTCAAACTCGCAATCGCGCGAAAGGGGCGCGCCTCTTCCAACACAGCCCGCAGCCTTCCGCGCTTTCCGGGAAACTCGATCATGAGCGGCTCAAAAGCGACCAGGTAGTAGGTCGACGTGGAACTGCGCCGGCTCAGATAGCTGATTCGACCGGTCAGCGTGGCGTTCTTCGGCAGCACCACTTCCTTGCGGACCTTGACGTCCCGGACCAGAACCGCTGCGAAGGGGTCGCCGACAGCCGCTGAAGCAAGATCGATCGGATTCTTTAGTCGAGCCTGGATCAAAAGCCCCTCCGCGACATCGAAGTCTTCGACCGCCTGGACGGGAACGGCTTCGTCAGGGGGAGGGTCGTCGAAGACCAGCGTCGACTCACCCGTGTATTGGCGGCAGTTATTGAAGCGAATCTGGTTCCGGTGCTCGCCGCCGCGCAGATCGACCAGTATCAGCTCGGACTCCTTCGGAAGGAGGAAGTCTTCACTACCGATCGGAGTGCGCTCGTACTGCAAGATATTGCTTGCCGACCGGATCGGCACATGGGGAGGAATGACGGTGGAGTGTACTTCCAGACGAATCAGGTCGAGTGTCTGGGCGTCCACCCAAAACGAGCCCCGATACCCTGCCACACCGGATATGTCCCCCACCCGGAGCTGGTAGCCGCTCAAGTTGATGGGAACTTCATAGTTGAATCGAATGGTTGCGCGGTTGTCCAGCGACTCTGCGCCGGCGTACTCGTAGGTGGCGGTATTCGACAGGAAGACGGCGCGCGCGTGGAGGGCGAAATCGCCATTGCCAATCGTCCCGCTGCCGACGAGCTCCCTGAGGTCGCGCTCTTCAAACGATCTCTCTCCCGGCCAGGAGAAGAGCTCTTTACCACCCACCAGTGCGACTTCGAGACGCAGGGTATCGACAAGATGGAACCGGCGAGAAGCGCCCGCCCTTTGCGATCGCAGTATCGTTTGCGTGCACGTATAGTTGGGCAGCTTCTCGAGATTGTCCTTCATTCTGGCTTTGATTCTGGAAAGCACCAGCAGCTCGGGCGAAATGTCGTTTTCGCGGGCAGGCTGAGCTAACGCTGCCTGAACCGCGAACAGCAGACATAGCCACCGCATTGCGCTATTGTAACTTGCGGTCTGGCGGGCCGGTCCGGGACGGTAAAGCGTGCGAAATGGTACCATACCGGCATGCCAGCTAAGGTAACAGTGATCAACAATGGTCCGATTCGGATTGAAGGGGAATTCGAGATCTGTGACGCGGAAGG
>JADGHK010000077.1 GCA_019686145.1 Bryobacteraceae bacterium
GTCTACCCCGATGACTACCCGGATCCGGATCCCAATCCGCGGCAGGTGCGTATGGGCGGATATCAGCAACTCGTGCGCGGGGAGGCGTTCCGCGGCAGGTTCCGCAACAGCTTCGAGAAGCCTGAACCGTTCCAGCCGGGGAAGGTTTCCAAGGTCGAATATGAGATGCCGGATATCTGCCACACCTTCCGCCGGGGACACCGCATCATGGTGCAAGTGCAGAGCTCCTGGTTCCCGCTGATCGATCGGAACCCGCAGCAATTTATCGATATCTACAACGCCAAGGCCAGCGACTTCCGAAAGGCGACGCAGCGCGTCTATCGGAGCCGCGAAACCCCTTCTTCGATACGGATTCCCATACTAAAGTAGGTAAAACCATGAGTTCCCGTCGGACGTTTCTCTTCTCCGCCCTCGCCGCCGGCGTGGCGGGTCATGTTCCTGCTCTTGCGCAGACACAGACCCGGAAGCCCAACTTCATCATCATCTACGCGGATGATCTCGGTTACGGCGACCTGTCGTGCTACGGAGCCACCAGGCACAAGACGCCGCGGCTCGACAGAATGGCGGCGGAAGGCGTGCGCTTCACGGATTTCTATGTGCCGACGCCCTACTGCGCGCCATCGCGGGCATCTCTGCTTACTGGCCGCTATCCGTTCCGCAACGGCATGATGGTGAATCCGGCTCCCGACGCCGGCATCAACGACGTAGGACTGGCGGCTGGAGAAATTACGCTGGCCGAAGCGCTGAAACCGGCGGGCTACGCCTCCATCTGCATTGGCAAATGGCATCTCGGCCATACGGAAAGATTCCTGCCCCGCACGCAGGGCTTCGACGAATACTACGGAATCCTGTATTCCAACGACATGCGGCCGGTCCAGATCGTTCATAACGAAAAGGTGGCGCAATATCCCGTCGTACAGGCGAATCTGACGAAGGAATACACCGACCGTGCGATTCAATTTCTCAAGCAGAACCGCAACCGACCCTTCTTCCTCTATCTGCCGCACGCGATGCCCCATAAGCCCCTGGCGGCCTCAGAACAGTTCTACACGCCGGATACCCCGGATGATCTGTACTGCGATGTGATCCGCGAACTGGACTACAACGTGGGCCGCCAGCTCGATGCCGTCCGGGATCTTGGTCTAGAAGAAAATACGCTCGTGATTTTCGTTTCCGACAATGGCCCATGGTTCGGAGGGAGCACTGCAGGGCTGCGCGGCATGAAGAGCACTTCCTGGGAAGGCGGACTCCGGGTTCCGATGATCGCCCGCTGGCCGGGTAAAATTCCGGCCGGTTTGGTCTGCAGGGAGATGGCAGGTGTAATCGACCTCTTCCCGACGATCTGCAAGCTCGCGGGCGTCGCAGTGCCGGGCGATCGTGTGATCGACGGAAAAGATATCTTTCCGCTGATGACGGACAAGAGCGCGCGCACGCCGCATGAAGCGCTCTATTCCATGTCCGGTACGAACCTGCAGACAGTGCGGTCCGGAAGATGGAAACTTCACGTGCGCAAGCCCGCCACGGGACCCGCCTTTCTGGACAATGCATCGGAGTGGGTCGACCCGCGCGGGCCGGACGGTCTCACCCTGATTGCGCAGTATGAGCAGGCAAGGCCCTCGGCCTACCCGGGAGTGCGTTCGGGAGCGCCGGCCAAAGAAATGATGCTCTTCGATCTTCAGGAAGATCCCGCGGAGCAGCACGATGTCGCGGAGAAGCATCCGGACGTTGTACGGCGTCTCAAAGCATTGTTCGACAAGGTAGACAAAGAGGTTCCGGCACAGCGCCACGGCCTCGCGGCGGAGGAAGAGGCATCCTGCGCCTGGAAGGCGGAGAACTCCGCTATGACAGGCTCCCCAAAGCGCCGCTGCCGGAAAGCCGGTAGCTCAGTCTGACAGAGGCTCGGAGAAGAGCGCGAGAGAACGCGCAATCAGCTCGTAGGCCTTACCGGGCGGGACGACGGTAGGTCGTTCCTCGTCCGGAAAGTACGGCTCTCGTGTGTCGAATACCAGGTGCCACCCCTTCTGGGTCTCGCACGGCGGAAGGAGAAACTGAATGTCATCATCGTGCGAATTCAGCAGAAGGAGGAAGGTCGCGTCATAGACCGGATTGCCCATAACGTCGATCTCGCCTATCGTCTTGCCGCTAAGCTTCAAACCGATACAGCGGATCCAGCCTGCGTTCCACTCTTCTTCCGTCATCTCCCGGCCATCCGGCCGTAACCAGGTAATGTCCTGCACCTGCGCCCCTCCGACGCTGCGGAGACGATCCGCGGCAGGATTGATGGAGCGGTCCTGAAAAAACTTCCTGCGGCGAAAATTCGGATGCTCCTTACGCAGGGCGATGACGTTGCAGGTGAACTCCAGCAGAGCGCGTTTCCTGTCATCAAGGTTCCAGTCATACCACGTCAACTCACTGTCGTGGCAGTATGCGTTGTTATTGCCAAGCTGTGTGCGGCTGATTTCGTCGCCGCCGCAGATCATCGGCACACCCTGGGAAAGAAGCAGAGTCGCAAGGAGGTTCCGCTTCTGCCGCTCCCGGACCTCAACAATGGCCGGATCGTCCGTCAGCCCCTCCACACCGCAATTCCAGGAGTAATTCTCATCGGTTCCGTCGCGGTTGCCTTCGCCGTTCGCCTCGTTGTGCTTCTCGTTGTAGCTCACCAGATCGTTCAAGGTGAAGCCGTCATGCGCGGTCACAAAGTTGATGCTGGCGGATGGCCTCCTGCCGTCATGCTCGTAGAGATCGCTGCTGCCGGTGAGCCGGTAGCCAAGCTCCGCGAGGGTTCCGTTGTCTCCTTTCCAGTACCTCCTGACGGTATCCCGGTACTTTCCATTCCACTCCGCCCACAAAGACGGGAAGTTGCCGACCTGATAGCCGCCATCACCAACATCCCACGGCTCAGCGATCAGCTTCACCTTAGAGATCACCGGGTCCTGGTTGATGACATCGAAGAAGGACGAAAGCCGGTCGACGTCATGCAGCTCTCGCGCCAGCGCCGATGCCAGGTCGAAGCGAAAGCCGTCGACGTGCATTTCAAGCACCCAGTAGCGCAGGCTGTCCATGATCAGCTTCAGAACCTGCGGGTGGCGGACGTTAAGCGTGTTACCGGTCCCGGTGTAGTCCACATAGTAGCGCGGCCTGTCGGGGACACTGCGATAATACGTCGCATTATCAATTCCCCGAAAGCTCAGTGTCGGCCCCAGGTGGTTCCCTTCTGCCGTGTGGTTATAGACCACGTCAAGGATGACTTCGATATCCGCGTCGTGGAGCGCCTTCACCATCGCCTTAAATTCGTTCACCTGCTCGCCGTGATCCCCCGAACTGCAATAGCGGGAATCGGGCGAAAAATAGTTGATGGTGTTGTAGCCCCAGTAATTCCGCAGCCCTCGATCACAGAGGTGCTTATCATCGAGAAAGGCGTGAACAGGCATTAACTCGACCGCGGTGATACCGAGCTTGCGGAGATACTCGATACTCGGGGGCGACGCTAACCCTGCATACGTTCCTCTCACTGCCTCAGGGACATCCGGGTTGCGGGCAGTAAACCCCTTGACGTGCACTTCATAGATGATGGTGTCGTTCATTGGAGTGAGAGGCGGGCGATCGTTGGCCCAGTCGAACAGGGAAGCTGTGACGACACCCTTCGGGATGCCCCACGCATCATCCTGTGTGTCCATGGCGAGGTCCGCGTCAGGGTCGCCAAGGCGATAGCCGAAAACCGGAGCCTCCCAGTTCACCTGTCCAGCGAGCGCCTTCGCATATGGATCAATCAGGAGTTTGGCCGGGTTGAACCGTTGCCCCTTTTCCGGCGCAAACGGACCGTGCACTCTATACCCGTATAACTGCCCTGCCTTGATGCCCGGAATGTAACCATGCCAGACAAATCCGGTCCGCTCGCTGAACGCAATGCGCTCTTCTGCTCCGTCCTCGTTAAAGAGGCATAATTCCACAGCGGTCGCCTCTTCCGAATAGAGCGCAAAGTTCACGCCCAGCCCGTCCAAGGTGGCTCCCTGGGGAAACGGCTTTCCAGGGAGTACGATCCGCGCCATCTGTCTCCTTAGCTTGCGTCGCGTCAGCCGGATTGCGTTCGGCTTCGCCTCGTAGACGCCCCAGACGGGAATAACGCTACAAAACTGTGAGACAGAGACCAGGAACCGTTATACGATCGGCTGCGTGAAGATCTGATAGCTCGCCGCAAACGGTCCATCAGACTCTACGCAAGGCTCGGCCCGGGCTCAACGACGGCGCATTAATCTTGGGAGCCCTGCCTGATCGAAGCAGCTGCGATCTGCGCAATATCGAGCAGCTTTGGCGGGGAGGGCGAGATGGCGGAAAGGGCGTCGCGGAACATCGTATTGCAGAACGGACAGGCGGCTCCGACCACCTCGGCGCCGGTCGCGGTCAGTTCCTCCGCGCGCTCCACGCTGACCCGCTTGCCCTTCTCTTCTCCAAGGAAAGCCAATCCTCCGCCGGCTCCGCAGCAGAAGCTGCGCTGGCGCGCACGATGAGGCTCAATCACCTCCGCTGACCGGGCAATCACCTCTCGGGGCGCATCGTAAATGTTGCGATAGCGCCCGAGATAGCAGGGGTCGTGGAAAACCACCCTGTTCCCGCTCTTGTTCTCCGGCAGTCTCGCCTGATGGCGTGCGAGCAGTTGGCTATGGTGCTCAATCTCGAAATCGCCGCCGAACTCCCGCCAGTCGTTCTCAATCGTGCGCACGCAGTGGGGGCAGATGGATACCAGCTTCTTCACTCCAGCCGCACGCAGAGCTTCCATGTTCGACTCGGCGAGCTGCTGGAAGGCCAGGTCGTTTCCGAGCCTCCGCGCGGGATCGCCGGAACACCGCTCCTTCGCAAGCACTCCGTAAGTGATGCCGAGATGGTTCAGCACCTGCGCGAGCGAGAGAATGATTTCCCTTCCCTGCGGATCATAGCTCCCCATGCACCCCATCCAGAGGCAGTATTCCTGGGTTCCGTCATAGACTGGCAGCTCGTGCTTCTTAATGAACCTGTCACGCTCGGCCACAGACATCCCGAGCGAGTTCCCGTTGCGCTCGAGATTGAGAAAGAGCTTGGTGCCGTATTCGTCCTCCCACTTGCCGGTATTCGTCGCTCCTCGTCGAAGTCCGATGATCACTGGCAAATGCTGAATGCCCACCGGGCATTGATACTCGCAGGCGCCGCAGGTCGTACATTGATAGGCCGCTTCCTGGGAAATGTGCGTGCCGATGAGAGGAGCCTCGGCTCCCGTGCCGTATTCGTTGAGATAGCCCCGGACACCCAGGATGATTTGCTTGGGGTTCAGAACCTTTCCCGTGTTGTACGCGGGGCAGTGCTCCGTGCAGCGGCCGCATTCCACGCACGAGTAAGCCTGCAGAGCAGTGATTTTGGTGATGTCCTTCCCCGTATCCAGGCCGAAGTCTTCATCGCCCTCAAGAGGGGGAATTTTGCTGAAGCCGTCGCGCTCGAGGAAAACCGCAACGGGGCTGAGCATCAAGTGCAGGTGCTTGGTGTGCGGGATCAGGGGCAGAAAGACGAGAAGCGCCGCCGTGTGCATCCACCAGATCGGTCTCACCCAGCCCGGCCCCAGCCAGTGCGTGTAATCGGCCAGGTACGTGATCATCAAAACGAAGATCAGCAGAGCAATCACTCCCGATTCGGGAGACACCCTGCCGAGCCAGCGAGGCTGCGACAGAAAACGCCGTGCTGCGAGTCCGGCAATGGAAACCGATACGGCGACGGCAAACAGAGCCGCCGTGGCGAAGTAGACCCGTCCGAAACTCCTGGAGCGATCCAGCAGAGGCGCGCCCAGTCCCGTCCCGATATGGTCGATCGTCACCAGGGCGAAGGCGCAGAACCCCCAGAAAACGAAAGCATGAGCAATTCCAGGCAACGGCCGTTCCCGGATGACTTTCGTCTGGAACATGACCTCCGAGACAAAAACACGCACCCTTTTGCCAAGCGACGACAGGCGGAAGTCAGGATCGGTACGTGACCCGAGGATGTTGCGCAGAACGGGGCCGAATCGGCGCCAGAATCCATAGAGAGAACCGGCCAGAAGGACAACTAACAGGGCCGTTTCCATGCCGGATGGACGAAACATACTACTTCAGCATGTACTATTTCCGCGCCCATTGCGAATTGTACTGGAATTGCTGGATCGAAAGTCCTAATCGCGCCTCTCAAGAGCGCAGGCTACAATGAAGTGCGGAGGGATACTTTTTGCGTTTCTTAGTGTCAGGGGCCGCTGGTTTTATCGGCTCGCACCTCTGTGACAGGCTGATTGCCGAAGGTCACGAGGTTATCGGAGTGGACAATCTGATCACAGGTTCCACCCAAAACCTTGGCCATCTGCTAGGGAATGAGCGATTCCAATTCATCCGGCATGACGTTACGGAAACTTTTGAGGCGCCGGCGCCCCTGGACGGAGTCTTGCACCTGGCCTCTTTGGCGAGTCCCAAAGATTACCTGGCAAATCCGCTGGAAACGCTCGAAGTGGGCTCTACCGGGACTCGCAACATGCTGGAACTCGCCCGGTCGCATAATGCCCGCTTTCTGTTGACCTCCACCTCTGAATGCTACGGCGATCCGCTGGAGCATCCGCAGAAGGAGACGTACTGGGGCAACGTGAATCCGATCGGCTTGCGCTCCTGCTACGACGAGAGCAAACGGTACGCCGAAGCCCTCACGATGGCGTATCACCGCGTCCACGGAGTCCGTACAAACATCGCCCGCATCTTCAATACGTATGGCCCACGAATGCAGTTGAACGACGGGCGCGTCGTGCCGGCTTTCCTCGATCAGGCACTGCGCGGAGTGCCGATCACCGTATTCGGCGACGGCTCCCAGACCCGCAGCTTCTGCTACATTTCAGACTTGATCGAAGGACTCTACCGTTTGATGATGTCCGACGAGCGGGAGCCGGTGAATCTGGGGAATCCGCGTGAAATGACCATGCTCGAGTTTGCCGAGCACATCAGGCAGCTCACGAAGACGACATCGCCGATCGTCTTTCATCCCCTTCCCGCCGATGACCCGAAGCGCCGCCAGCCGGACATCACCAAAGCGAAGACGATCCTTGGCTGGGAACCGAAGGTAACTCTGGAAGAAGGCCTAGCAGAAACGATCAAGTACTTCCAATCGATTTACGCTGCTGCCGGAGCGAGCAGCAGATAGGTGCCTCTAGGAAGAATAAGCTTCGCTGGTGCTCGGTTGCACCCAGACCTTTGCCGCTACGGAACGGCCGAGCGGAATCGTCCGATCCGCAATCCGGAGGGTGAGTGTTTCGTCGTAATTGCGGTTCACTAATTCCAGACCTGCTCCCGGCTGGATTCCGAGAGAATCGAGGAACTCCAGCAGACGCCGGTCCCGCTCAAAGACGCTGACCACAACAGCCCGAGTCTCCGCCGGCAGCTCGTCGAGAGGGTGCAGTCCACGGCGGCGGCGGTCTTCCGGCCGGTCGTGCTCGACCCGATTTCCGTGCGGGCAGGCCCCGTGCATCCCGAGCTTCTCTACCAGACGTTTCTCGAAGTCCTCAGAAACAGCGTGCTCCAGCGCCTCCGCTTCGTCGTGGACCTTATACCATTCCATTCCGAAGATCTCCGTCAGCATTCGCTCGATCAGGTGATGGCGATTCAGGAGTCGATTGGCGATTTCGCGCCCCTGCCCGGTCAAAGTCACATGCCCTTCTTTGCTCACCTCGATCAGGCCATCACGCTTCAGACGGCGGATCGCCATAGTGACAGCGGGGGCAGACACATTCAGCCACCGCGCCAGGGTCGCAGCGATTACCGTTTCCCCCTCGGACTCCGCCTCCGCGATCGCCTTCAGATAATTCTCTTTGGAGATCGTAATCTTCACGCTTCGGAATGCCAATCAGTTAAGATTGTAACCCGGGATGCGCCTTGCAATCCGCCAGCAAGGCTCAGACCGGTTGTCCGGTCGGGAAACCCGCTCCCGCAAGAAGGGGCCGCCGAGTCGCCGCCCATCCCCCGCGAACCACATAGAAATCGTAAGATGCAATACAGTATATGTATTGGAGCAGTCCAATCTAAAGCTCTCTCAACCGGTGCGCGCCGAGTTGCTCGCGAACGGCTCTGCTACAGGCCTTGTGAGATCCATTCCCGCTGGAGAAGTGATTTTCGTATTAAGCGGTCCTCAGTCCGACGGGCACAGACTCGTCTCCTGGTCCGGCCGCACCTGGCTGGTCAGCGAATCCCACCTTATGAAAGACGGAGTGCCGATCTCACAGGACCGCCCGTCGCGCCTGAAGGCGTGACCATCGAGCCGCTTGACCGGGCTTGTATTCGCCGCATGATACCCTCAAAGTATGGGGCTTAATGAAAGCTTCTTCGGCCAAAAGTTTGGCATCACAGAACGCGACCTCGAGAACTATCTAAGCGAAGCCCTGTCAGCGGGTGGGGATTACGCTGACCTTTACTTCGAGTACCTCGCA
>JADGHK010000078.1 GCA_019686145.1 Bryobacteraceae bacterium
CCGCATTTGCCGGGGCCTCATTATGATACAGTCAGAGCTTCATGAGTGTGCTCACTGTTCTCGTTCTTTCCGACCCGAATTTGCCCTCTCTGGAGGTGCTGAAACAGCTTCCCCCCAGTGCTCGCGTCGTTGTTGGGCATCATCCTGACGCCCTTGGCGATGCTCTTTGCGAAGCGGATGTCATCGTCGTGGGGATGGGGGGACACGCCTTGTTCGCCGAAGTGTTTCCGAAGGCTCCCCGCGTCCGCTGGGTCCATTCCCTTTCTGCCGGCGTCGAGCACATACTGACGCCCGAGCTCAAGAGCCGTCCGATTCCCCTCACGAATGCCCGCGGCGTGTTTGCACGGTCGCTCGGCGAATTTGTGGTTTCCTCGATGCTGTTCTTCGCGAAAGACCTGCGCCGCCTCCTGAGGCAGCAGGCGGAACGCCGGTGGGAACAGTACGACGTGGAGGAACTCCACAACAAGCGGCTGGGCATTGTAGGCTACGGCGGCATCGGGCGGGCGGCAGCAGAACGGGCACGGCCGTTCGGGATGAAGATCACGGCTCTGCGGCGGCGGCCCGAGATCTCACAGAACGACCCGCTGGTTGACGAGGTGCTGCCCTTCGAACGTCTGCACGATCTGATGGCAACCTCCGACTACGTCGTGGTCGCCGCGGCGCTTACCCCCGAAACGAGAGGCATGATCGGGGAGGTTGAACTGCGCGCGATGAAGCCGACCGGCGTGATTATCAACGTCGGACGTGGGCCCCTGATCGACGAAAAGGCGTTGCTTCGTGCGCTCCAGGAGAAGGCGATTCGCGGAGCCGCCCTCGACGTCTTCGAACAGGAACCCCTTCCGTCAGAGCACCCGTTCTGGGGCATGGAGAACGTTTTGATCTCCCCCCATTCCGCCGACCATACCGCTACCTGGCTTCACGAGACGACGGAATTCTTTGTCAAGAATTTCGAACGGTTCGCAAAAGGAGAACCGCTGCTGAACGTCGTGGACAAGAGTAGCGGCTACTGAACTACTTCACCTTCTCGTCGCGAGCCACCTTACCGTCGCGAATGTAGATCACGCGGTGGGCGTGCATGGCGATGTCGTGCTCGTGAGTCACCAGCACGATGGTGTTCCCCTGCTGATGCAGCCGCTCGAAGAGCGCCATGATTTCGTTGCCGGTCGCTGTATCCAGGTTTCCGGTAGGCTCGTCAGCAAGCAGGATCGAGGGGCTGTTCACCAACGCCCGCGCAATCGCCACGCGCTGGCGCTGTCCGCCGGAGAGTTCGTTTGGCTTATGAAGCATACGCCGCTCCAGATCGACCTGCTTCAAGGCCTGGCGGGCCTTCTCCTGACGAATCTCGGCCGGCACACCCGCATAAATGAGGGGGAGCTCGACGTTGTGCAGAGCGGTGGCGCGTGGAAGCAGGTTAAATGTCTGGAATACGAAGCCAATTTCCTTGTTCCGGATCCGGGCGAGCTCGTCATCGGTCATCGTGCTGACCAGCCGGCCGTTGATAAAGTACTCACCCTTGGTAGGAGTGTCGAGGCACCCGATAAGGTTCATCAGGGTTGATTTGCCCGAACCTGATGGTCCCATGATCGCGACGTACTCACCGCGGCGGATTTCGATGTCGACACCAGAAACCGCGTTGATCTGCTGGTCGCCCATGAGGTAGGTCTTCCAGAGATCGTAAGTCCGGATGACGATTCCGTCGCGCCTTAACTGTTCGCCTCGTTCAATCGCTTCCGCTACTGCTTGCGCCATTATGATTCCTTCCCTTAGGATTCGGCTTTTGCTGGGGACTTGTTGTCCACCTTAATTCTTGTGTCATTGCGGAGGGTGCGGATGACCTTGTAGCTGCCGGTGACAATCTCCTCTCCCTCCTTCAATCCGCTCAGAACTTCGATGTCGGTGGCCCCCGTGATCCCCGTCTCCACTTGCCGGAAGACGGCTCGATCGCCCTGCACTACAAAAACGCCTTGCACTTCCTCCCGCTTCGCTTTCTCGGCCGCGGGATCCGGCTGCGTAGCAGCCTGGACGCCTTCCTTTTTCGGCTCGAGATCGCCCTTCTGCCGAACGGTCAGGGCCTGAATCGGAATGGTCAGGGCCTGGCGCCGGGTAGCCGTTGTCACCTTGGCGGTGCAGGAGAGTCCGGGCCGAATGTCCTCAGGGGGATTGTCCAGAGCGACCACCACTTTAAAATCTTTCGCTTCCTGGCTCGAAATCGCGCTCTGCGACGCGGCAAGTCCGGTCGAGCGCAGAATTGCCGTGTTTCCAATCTCGATCACCCGGCCCTTAAAGACTCGGTTGGGCATCGCGTCGATTGTGATGTCGGCCACCTGTCCAAGTTTGACGTTCACAATGTCCGTTTCGTCCACCTTGACCTCCGCCGTGATGAGCGACATGTCGGCAATGGTCATGATGAGACTGGCCGGAGAGTTCTGAATGCCGGGTACCACGGTCTCACCCACCCGCACCGGCAGGTTGGTGACAACCCCATCAATCGGCGAGATCGCGTTGTGCTTTTGCAGAACGTCCGAGAAGCGGCGCAGGGTCGCCTGAATCTGCGAGACCCGGCGCTGGCTGACGGCAAGCTGCGCCTCCGTCTGCTGTTTTTGCGCCTTCAACTGAGAAAACCGCGCCTCTGCCTCGCGAAGCGCCGCCAGGAGCGCATCATAGTTCGCTTTTTTCGTATCGAATTCCTGCTGCGCGATGAGCTTCTCTTTGAAAAGCTGCTCCGCCCGGCTGAAATCCAGACGTGCGCGTTCGAGCTCCGCCTTGGCGCGGTCGATGCTCGCCTGCGCTGTCTTCAGATTCTCATTCTGCGCCTGAACAGCGGCTTCCGCCGCCGCCGATTCCGCTTCGGCCGAACGCAAATTCGCCTGCTGCGCCTGAACGTCCGCCTCCGCCTGGACCGCTTCGAGCCGCGCCACCACCTGGTTCTTCCGGACCCGGTCTCCTTCGGCAACCTCCAGGGAAACAATGCGGCCCATTACGTTGGCGCCAATATTGACGTAGTTTCTAGGTTTGATTTCACCCGACGCCGTTACGACCGATGCGATGTCCTGCCTGAACGCTCTACCGGTCTGGACAGTAACGATCCCCCGCCGGCTGATACGGATGCCGGCAAGCACACCAACAATTACCGTCAGTAAGATTACGATGAACAGCGTTATTTTCCACTTGCGCTTCACTTGTTTAGCGACTCCCGCCTAGAGGATACGAACACTCTCCATCCATTGTTCAATCTGAGCGAAATTGCCGGTGCGAAAGATCCTTCCGCGGTCCTTGTAACTCTAAAGACGTGTGGACTGAGAGAAAAGAAACACCCCGCGGCTGTTTTCCAGCGATATTCCTACAACCCTACATGATAGCCGACTCCGGGTCGCCCCATTGCGGCAGAGTCGGCGGACTCTAATCGAGAACGCGGACCCGGTCCGGGGGAGTGCGCAGACAAGCCATGGTGTCGGTGACGCCCGAGGCGAGAACCGCGCATGCCGTGTCAGTCGCCGTTCGAATGGCTTCCTGCTCTGTCTCTGCTGACGCAATGCGGCAGGCTGTCCGCCCTTGAAATGTAATGCAAACCTCCACCCGGCGCGAGGTACGAAGCGAGGAGTACAGAAGGATCGCAATGAAAGCGATACACCCGGCGATGATCAGGACGATGCGGGACTTGCTCAAACCGCTGCCTCTGCGAAAAAGTTCCCCATCCGCCGGAACTTCTGGTAACGCTGGTTGACGAGTTCCGCCGGCGCCAGGCCCTTCAGAGCGGCGAGCGAACGCCGCAGCGCCTCCCCGAGATTCGCGGCCGCGCGTTCATAGTCCGCATGCGCACCCCCGGGCGGCTCCGGCACAATCTCGTCGATGATGCCAAAGCTGAGCAGATCGTCGGCGGTGAGCTTCAACGCGGCGGCAGCCAGTTCCGCTTTCCCCGAATCGCGATAGATGATCGCCGCGCAGCTTTCAGGCGAAATGACGCTGTAGACGGAGTTCTCGAGCATGAGAACTTTGTTCCCGACCCCCAGGGCCAGCGCTCCGCCGCTGCCGCCCTCGCCGATGACCGCCGTGACGATCGGAGTGCCGAGCCGCGCCATCTCCCGGAGATTGACCGCAATGGCTTCGGCCTGTCCCCGCTCCTCGGCGTCGATTCCAGGATATGCTCCCGGAGTATCGAGGAACGTAATGATCGGACGGCTGAACTTCGCCGCAATCTTCATTGCCCGCAAGGCCTTGCGATAGCCTTCGGGCTTGGGCATGCCAAAGTTCCGGTGCAGGTTCTGTTTGGTGTCCCTTCCCTTTTGTTGGGCCACAACCATTACCGGGGAGCCGTCCAGCATCGCCATGCCGCAAACGATCGCCGGATCATCTCCGAAGAAGCGATCGCCGTGAATCTCCTCGAAGTCGGTAAAGATGCGCTGGATGTAGTCGAGAGAGTGGGGGCGCTTGGGGTGGCGGGCCAGCTTGACCCGCTGATACGCGGGATGCGGCCCATCCTCCCGAAGTGCTGTCAGTTCCCGCTCGACTTCGGAAGCCCGCGAGTGAGCGCCGGAGTTGGCGCTCCGCAGTTCGGACAATTCTCTTTCAAGATCGGCAATCCGTCGCTGAATGTCGTCGTTCGAGTTCATTGGATTTCAGGTCGCGAGTACTTCGAGCGATTCTGGACCACAGATGCTGTCGAGCGCAGCCTTAAACTCCTTGTCCGGCCGGATCTTGGCGGTAATGTCCAGAAGGAGCGCAAAATCACGCGGCTTTTCCAGGCGTAATCTTACCTCAGTCTGGCCCGGCTTGCGGTCAAAGAGCTGCTTCAAGGCTTCGGCTTTATCGCCGTTGCCGTTCTGGCCCAGCCGGACCCTGATCGAAACAAGCGTTGGATAGGGAACGCGAGCCACATCCAGCGGGATGACGTCTTTAATGGAGATCTTAGGCGGGGCATTCTCTTCCGGCATCACGACCCCTTTCACCAGAACCGCCTTATCCTCCACGAGCTGCTGCGCCAATTGCTCGTACGAGGATGCAAAGACCATGGCGTCCACGCTGCCCTGGAGGTCTTCAATCTGCATCGAGGCCCAAAGCTTCCCTTCTTTGTTCCTCCGGCGCTGGATCGAAGTGAGGATGCCGCACAGCGCGACTTCGTAGCCCTTTTCGAGGTTTTCCAGGTTGGAAGTGTCGTGCGTTGCGAGCTCCGCAACTTTGTCCATGTATTCGTCGAGAGGATGACCGGTGACATAGAAGCCGATCATCTCCTTTTCGCCCGCGAGCTTTTCACGGCTCGGCCATTCTGGCAGATCCGGCAGCGGCGGTTCCGGCGCCGGCTCATCCACGGTCGTAAAGAAGAGCCCGGCCTGGCCGCTCTCACGATCCTTCCAGGCGCGCTGCCCGGCTTCCATGGCAGCCTCCACGATCGCAAACTTCTGGGACCGCGTGCCCTCGAGGCTGTCCATCGCGCCTGCCTTGATCAGACTCTCGATTACCCGGCGGTTGACGCTGCTTAGATCGACGGTCTCACAGAACTGATAGAGCGAACGGAAATTGCCCTTCTCCGCGCGTGCCTTGAGAATGGCTTCCACAGCGTTCGCCCCGACGTTCTTGATAGCTCCAAGTCCGAAACGAATTGCGTCGCCGTCGGGCGTGAAGTCCATGTCGCTCGTATTGACATCCGGCGGAAGCACCTTGATGCCCATGTCGCGGCATTCATTGATGTACTTCACGACCTTCGCCGTATTGCCCGTTTCCGACGTCAGCAGAGCGGACATGAAGTACACCGGATAGTGGGCTTTCAGATACGCCGTGATGAAGGCGAGATAGGCGTATGCGGCGGAATGCGACTTGTTGAAGCCGTATCCGGCGAACTTCTCCATGAGTTCGAAAACCTTCTCGACCTTCTTCTGCGGCAGGCCCCGCTCCAGCGCGCCTTTGATGAAGCGCTCCCGCTGCTTGGCCATCTCCTCCGGCTTCTTCTTGCCCATGGCGCGGCGCAGCAGATCCGCTTCGCCGAGAGAGTAGCCCGCCAGGACGTTGGCCATCTGCATGACCTGTTCCTGATAGACCATCACGCCAAAGGTCTCTTCGAGGATGTCCTTCATCTGCGGCAGGTCGTAGACGACTTCCTTCCGGCCGTGCTTCCGGTCGATGAAGTCGTCGATCATGCCCATCGGACCGGGACGGTAGAGAGCGTTCAGAGCGATCAGATCTTCGATCCGGTCCGGCTTGTAGCGAACCAGAATGTCCCGCATTCCCGCCGATTCGAACTGGAAGACGCCACTCGTATAGCCGTTGCAGAAGATCCGTTCGTACGTGTAGGAGTCCGTCAGCGGAATGTCTTCAATCTTCAGATCCAGCCCGCGATACTTCTTAATCAGCCGCAGCGTGTCGTGAATGATGGTGAGCGTCGTCAGCCCCAGAAAGTCCATCTTGAGAAGACCAAGCTTCTCAAGACCGCCCATGTCATACTGGGTAACAATTTCGTCCCGGTTCGTCCGGTATAGCGGCACCAGTTCCTTCAACGGAACCGGCGAGATGACGACGCCAGCCGCGTGGACTCCGGCATTCCGCGCCATGCCCTCCAGTTTTAGCGCGGTATCGAGAACCTCCCGGACACGCTTGTCTTTCCGGGCGAGCTCTTCGAAGCCGGGCTCCTGCTCGTATGCATCCTTGAGCTTGATATTCAACTGCGCGGGGACAAGCTTAGTGATGCGGTCGGCTTCGCTAAACGTCAGATCCAGGGCCCGCGCCACATCCTTGAGCGCCGCCTTCGCGCCCAGCGTGCCGAAGGTGATGATCTGCGCCACCTGCTCGCGGCCGTACTTCTCCGTGACGTATTGAATCACCTCGCCGCGCCGGTGCGTGCAGAAGTCGATATCAATATCGGGCATGCTGACGCGCTCCGGATTCAGGAAGCGCTCGAAGAGGAGGCCGTATTGCAACGGATCGATGTCGGTGATCTCCATTGCATAGCTGACCAGGCTGCCCGCCGCCGACCCGCGGCCCGGTCCAACCGGGATGCCGGAGGATTTGGCGAAGCGGATGAAGTCCCAGACGATGAGGAAGTAACCTGAGAACTTCATCTGCTGGATAATCTTGATCTCGCGATCGAGCCGCTCGCTATACTCCGCCAGGTCGTGCTTGAGGATGCCCTTGGCCGCCATCATCTCCAAACGCGGCCGGCGCCGCTCGAAACCCTGCCGGGCGACATATTCGAAATAGGAATCGATCGTATGCTCGGGCGGAACGTCAAACCGGGGGAAGGGCTCCTTGACCTTCTCCAGATTGACCTGACACCGCTGGGCAATCTCCCACGTCCGGTCGAGCGCATGCTCGATTTCCCCAAACAATGCCATCATCTCCTCTCGCGACTTGAGATAGAAGGCAGGCTGGGTGAAGCGCATCCGGTTCGGATCGCTCATGGTCTTGCCCGTCTGGATGCAAAGCAAGATCTCGTGAACGCGCGCGTCTTCCTTCCGCAGATAGTGGGAGTCGTTAGTGGCGACCAGCGGGATACCGGTGTCTTTGGAAAGGCGGTTCAACAGCGGCATCACCATGCGGTCCTGGTCCAGGCCGTGGTCTTGAATTTCGAGAAAGAAGTTCCCTTTCCCGAACATGTCCTGGTATTGGTAGGCGAGCGCCTTCGCGTCTTCGTAGCGCTCCTGCAGCAAAGTCTCGTTGATGTCGCCCCTGAGGCAGGCCGACATCGCGATCAGGCCTTTGGAATGCTGCGCCAGAAGATCTTTGTCGATGCGAGGCTTATAGTAAAAACCGTCCAGGTACCCGGTCGAGACCAGCTTGATTAGATTGCGATAGCCTTCCTGGTTCTCACACAGAAGGACCAAGTGGTTATACCGGTTGGTGTCCGACTTTACTTTGTGGCCCTGCTGCGCTACATAGACTTCGCAACCGATGATCGGGTGGATGCCCTTCTCTTTGGCCTTGTTGTAAAACTCGACGGCGCCAAAGAGATTGCCGTGATCGGTCATGGCGACCGCAGGCATATTCTGTGCCGACACGAGTTCCATCAACTGATTGATCTCGCAGGCTCCATCGAGCAGCGAGTAGTCGGTGTGGCAGTGGAGATGGACGAAAGGATTGTCGGCCATTTGCGCGGATCAACTCTAGTGTAGCGATCCGCAGCAAAGGATGGTAGGGACGGGCAGATTCGAACTGCCGACCTTCCGCTTAGGAGGCGGACGCTCTATCCAACTGAGCTACGTCCCCGAACCTTCTCTATTGTAGCGTCTTAGTCCTTTGCGGCCAATGTCTTTCCGATAGTGCATGCCATCAAAGCGAATACGCTCGACGCCCCGGTAGGCGTTCTCGATGGCGCCGGAAAGCCCATGGCCGGATGCCGTCACGGCCAGCACACGGCCGCCCGCGGTCTCGAGCCCCTTCGGTCCGACACGCGTACCGGCTTGAAACACAACCGCTCCGGTCGCCTCGGCCTCGTCAATGCCCTCAATGAGGTC
>JADGHK010000079.1 GCA_019686145.1 Bryobacteraceae bacterium
GGGTTTTACGCCCTGATCGAGTGGAAAGGCCGCAAGTCCTGGACGTTTCCGCTCATGGTGGTAGGGGCGAACTCGATCACGGCCTACATTATGAGCTGGACGATGGAGTCATTCTTCCTCGAGGCGCTTGAGCGGCACCTGGGAACCGCCTTCTTCGGAGCTTTTGGCCCTGAGTACGAACGGCTCCTCAAAGGCTTCGCCGTCATGCTGATCTTCTGGTCCATCCTTCTCTGGATGTACCGGCGGAAGATTTTCCTGCGGATTTGAGCGCCTCAGTCCTCGTTCCGCTTGATCCACGCATTGGGCGGGTTGACGATCAGGACGAGCGGAATCCCCACCACGAGGACCAGGACCAGGACGATAAAAATCATTGCAGCCAAAGCAGAACTCCTTTCAGCGCTTGTCGGCTGTGTGACCGGCGGGTTCGAGGATCGCGCTCATTGATCCCTTGGACCGGGGCATCCGCCAGTCAGGGCCGTACCCGTGAATCTGGTCCCTGGCGAATTCCGCTTCGGGCAGCTCACAGGTAATCACGATCGTCCGCCCCGTGGTATCTACCTCGACTGCATGATGATAGGCCTGTTCCAGCGAGCAGCAGAAGAGCTTTTGCAGCATCTCGATCACGTAGTCGTAGGTGTGTTCGTCGTCGTCAAGAAGAACGACGTGATAAAGCGGCGTCAACCGCTCCTTCTCGACAAGATCGATGTCTGGGGAAAGAACTGTCTCGGACATTCGCGGTCGGCTACTTATGATGTTATCAAAGCCTGCGCTCTAAGCCGAAGGCTACAGGCGGATCTGCCCGCGGGCCAGGCGGCGGACAAAATCGACGTCGCCGTCCAAAAAGTCATAGCTCGGCAGATTCTCTGGCCGCTCCCACCGAATCTGCTGGAACTCGCCGGGAACCGGCTCGCCTACATACCGGTCCACGCGGTGAAACATCAACAGGATCGGGAAGCGCTTGGGGTAGTGATGCTCGTATCGGATGATCTCGGGACCCACCACCGCCTCGATTCCGAGCTCCTCCCGGAGTTCGCGGGCCAGGGCGTCCCGCGGATTCTCTCCCGGTTCTACCTTACCGCCAGGAAACTCCCACTTTAGCGGGTGCCGGTCGGCATTCTTCCGTTGCCCGATCAGGATCAGCCCGTCCTGAACGATGAGTCCTGCAACGACTAAAATTTTGCGCCTGGTCCCGGACACTGTTTATGCCATCTCCAGCGCTTTGAACTGTTCGAGCTCTTCGAGAGGCGTCTCGGCGTATCGCTCCCATCGCTGCCGGAACCACGCCCATGGAATTTCGAAAAGCTGTACCCTCGGCGAGAACTTCGAGCTGTCCTGGATGAAGCAGCTATGAGTACACCAGCAGTTCGCCTCGGCAATCGCCTCCACTTCCGCGCGCATCTCACGAGACTTGAGCGCGGCCGACACGTCGAAACCGAAGTCGCTCAGCCGGCCCGCAATCCCGCGCATCTCGCACGCCCGGAAGGCGCCATTATGGTCTACGACGAGCGACGTCTGCCCGGCAGTGCACGGCATCGGCCACCGTGCGGGCGATTCGAGGCACCGCTCGTGCAGGTCGAAATGGAACCTCAAATTGCCAAGATAGTAAATTTCGGCGATCCGCCGGACGGCTCGGGGCAGATTCGCGAACAGTTTCTTCGCGTAAATGCGGTGAAACGGCATCAGCCGGCTGTGCAGTTCCCGCAGGGCGTCCGCGGTGAGGTTCTTGAGCGACGGGTCCGGCGCCTCTCCCCGGACCACCTCGAAATAGTGGCCGTCGATGCCGCCGTGGCGGAGAAGGAACATGCCGAGCCGCACGAGCTCGTGATAGTTCTCGCGCGTAATGACCGTCAAGACATTCCTTCTTAGCCGCCGGACGCTTTGGTAGCGCTTCTCGGCAGCTTCGATGGTTGCCAGGGTGCGTGTAAAGTTGTTGGGCACGCCCCGA
The DNA here is from genome assembly GCA_019686145.1 of Bryobacteraceae bacterium. Lineage (GTDB taxonomy): Bacteria > Acidobacteriota > Terriglobia > Bryobacterales > Bryobacteraceae > JADGHK01. The sequence continues at coordinate 1,946 of JADGHK010000079.1, forward strand.
ATGGCGTCGTGGGTGTTGGCCAGGCCATCGAGAGAAAAGTTCAGGTCGATGGAAATATCCGGGCAGAGCTCCAGAATTCGATCGACCGTCCGAAAGATCCTGTCCGGGAGCAGGCCGTTTGTAGGAAGATTGACGGTCCGGATGCGGTTGTTGACGGCAAAGTGCCGGATAATCTCCGCGAGCTCGTTACGCAGGAAAGGCTCGCCGCCGGAGATCCACAACTTTTCAAACGGAGGAGCCGTTTCCGAGAGGCGGCGGATCTGATCGTAGGTAAGATCGTCCCTGCTGTTCAGCTTGTCGAAGTAGAAACACGTCCGGCACAGCGAATTGCATCGGGACGTTACAAACAGAAAAAGGGAGTGGAACTGGCGCGCCCGAAAGCGTTCCCGCACAATAGGAAGGTATCGGGCAATCCTGTTCTGCATTAGGCTCATTTAAGCATAGAAGGGCAAAGATTCGCTCAAGTGCACAGCGAGAAGCTTCTGGAACACTTTCGAAACCCTCAAAACGTGGGCGAGCTGCCGCCGCCCGCTGTGACGGTGGAAGTTTCGAATCCCGCGTGCGGCGACGTTCTTCGCCTTTCGGTCCTTTACGAAGGCGATCGCGTAGCCGACGTTCGCTACAAGGTTCGCGGATGCACCGCCTCGATCGCCGCCGGATCCGCCCTCACTGTGTGGATGTTGGGGAGAACTCGCGCCGAACTTTCTTCGCTGAATGCCGCCGTCATTGAGGAAGGGGTCGGCGGGCTGATCCCGGAATCCAAACACGCCGCCGTTCTTTGCATCGACGCCGTCAAAGCCCTGCTTCGCAAGCACCGGATGTAACGAAAGAGAGCCGGGAAGCGAAGGCTATGGCATGATAACGAATGGCTATGCTTCAGAAGTCCTCTCGCTTCGTCTTGCTCTTGGTGTCATTCACGGGTTGGCTATGCGCTCAGTCGCCTCTTGGAACGGTAACTGGCATCGCAAGGGATCCTTCCGGCGCTCCGATTGCCGCCGCTACCGTCGTCTTATCCAGTGATGACACTGGCGTCAAACGCGAGAGCGTAACGAATGAAACCGGCATTTACTCGTTTCCGAATCTGACTCCTGGCCGCTACCAGCTCTCCTCGACCGCCGCGGGGTTCCGCCCGCTGAAGACGGACGTTTTCGAAGTCACTGCCTTCCGGACCATCCGCCAGGATCTGCATTTCGAACTTCAGTCCGCGGCTTCGGAAATTACGGTCAACGAGCTCGCATCAGCCGTAATCCAGACGGAGTCTCCTTCCGTCACCGCCAGTCTTACTTCGAAACAGATCCTCGAGCTGCCGACCAACCTGCGGAGCGTCTTCAATAACTCGGGAGATTCCGGCCTCATCTTCACGATGATGCCTCTCACCATTCCCGGCCTCGTTCAGGTGGGCGCCGGAGCGGCATGGACGGTGCCCGGCAGCGGACAGAACGGGATCCGGACCAAGGTGGACGGCATCGAAGCGAACTTCGGCAATTTCGGAACGCCCGACCCGGTTTCGCAGCCCTCCATGGAGTCCGTCGGCGAGTTCACTGCGAATGTTCTGACGAACCGTGCTGAGTTTGGCGGCATGGGGACCATCACCACGGTCACGAAATCGGGCACCAATCAGTACCACGGCGATATCTTCTGGTACATCCAGAACAGCGCGCTGAATGCCCGCAATGCGTTCCAGACGACCCGCCCGTTCTCGAATATCCATAACTACGGAATCTCCGGCGGCGGGCCCCTGCGGAAAGACAAAACCTTCTTCTACGGAACCTTTGACGGTACCCGCGGATCGCGCGCTTATTCCTTTGCGCCCAACGTTCCGACCCTGGCGATGCGGCAAGGCGATTTCACCGGGTTCCCTCAGATCGTAAACCCCTTCACCTCGCAGCCGTTCCCGGAAAACCGGATTCCCAGTTCCTTGCTGAGTCCGGAAGCCCTGCGCGCGCAGGAACTGCTTTACCCGCTTCCCAATTTCGGTCCGCCAAACCTGACAGCCGGGAACTACCGCGCGAATTTCAACGGTCCCGAAGTTCACCGTATCCTCGAAGTGCGGCTCGACCATAACTGGACAAGCGGCCACTCAACCTTCGCGCGCTACCAGAACAAGCACAGCGATTACGAGATCCCTGGCGCCCGCGAAGCCCTGCCGCCCACTTCTACGGGTACGTCCACCAACATTCGCTATGTGCACTTCTGGACGCTCGGGGACATCTTCACGATCCGGCCGAACATCTTCAACGAGTTCCGGGCGGGTGTGGCGATTCTGGTTTCGCAGTCGAGCGCGGACCGCAAGGGACAGCCCGTGCTGGATGCAATCGGGATTCGGGGTCTGCCGGACCGGAGTTATGTTGCGGGTCTGCCCCGGTTTGAGATTGCAGGCCTCAGCACATACTGGCAGCGGCTTCTCAATCCCGTCAACGACGGGCGCTGGCAGCTGTCGGACAACCTGACCTGGATCAAGGGACGCCACTCCCTGAAGTTCGGCGTGGAGTATGTCAACTGGTTCGTGAACCGCTATCTGCCAACGGAGCCGGCGCTCTTCGGTCAGTTCAATTTCTCCAGCCGGTTCACCCGGAACGCCTACGCGGACTTCCTGCTCGGGCTGCCCAATCAGGTCACGCGGCTCGATCCGTATCCGACGCAGTACGCCCGCTTCCAGGACGTCAGCTTCTACGCGCAGGATGATTTCAAGGTCACCCAGCGGCTGACTCTCAGCTACGGCTTGCGTTACGAGTACAACGGCACGGTCGGGATGAAGGACGACAACCTCTATACTTTCGACGTCGCTCGCGGCATGATCGTCGTTCCCACTGAGCGCTCAAAGAGCTTGTTCAGCCCCTTCTTCCCAAGCAGCATCGGCGTGATGACTGCGGATGAAGCCGGTCTTCCGCGCAATTTGCGCGATGCCGACATGAATAACTTCGCCCCGCGCTTCGGTTTCAGCTACATGCTGAATGACAGGACGGTGGTGCGCGGCGGATGGGGCATCTACTACGGCCACTTCTCGGTCCCTGTCGTCTCGTCGCTGGCGAGCGGGCCCTACTCCGTTTCCACCACAAGCATCAACTCAATCACCAATGGCGTTCCGCTCTTTACGCTGGCGAATCCTTTCGCGGCGCCGGGCACGACAGGCGCCCTCAACCTCGCGGGCATCGCTCCAAACCTCCGCAATCCCTACTCTATGCAGTACAGCTTCTCGATTGAACGCGAGCTGACGAGAGACTTGGGAGTTCGCGTCAGCTACGTTGGTTCGCGCGGCGTCAACCTTCCTTACCGGCGCAACGTGAATCAGCCGCTGCCCTCGACGATTCCGTTCAGCGCGTCCCGGCGGCCTTATGCCGGATTCAATACGATCGACTACGCCGAGAACGGGGCCAACAGCCTGTACAGCGGGCTGCAGGTGGTTGCGCAGAAGCGTTTCAGCAAAGGCTTGATGTTCATGTCCGGCTGGACTTGGGCGAAGAGCTTGAGCGAGGTCGACGACACCAGCAACGCCGAATTGAATACGCAGATTGAAAATGCCTATGATCGGGCGCGGGATCGCGCTGACGCTTATGCGGTGCCGCGCCATCAGTGGATGAATCAGGTGCTCTATGAGCTGCCGTTAGGGAAGGGAAAGCTCCTTGCCGGATGGCAGTTGAATGCCTTGATCAACTTCAGCACCGGACACTTCCTGAACCCCGTGTACTCGGGCGGTGATCCCGCAAACGTTGGAGTCACAGGGGGACGCCCCGACGTCGTAAAAGAGGTGACCTATCCGGAGACGCTGAACCAGTGGTTCGACCGGACGGCCTTTGCCGTTCCCCCAGCCGGATCAGGACGCTTCGGCAATGCCGCACGCAACAGCGTCGTCGGACCCGGTTACGCGGTCTTCAACCTGGGACTCGGTAAGACCACGACGTTTGAACGTATCGGCAGCGTCCAGATCGCCGCATCCTTCCAGAATGTACTCAACCACCTGAACTACGGCCAACCGAACATGACCGTGAACGTTGCGCAGGGCGGTTCGATCACTTCCTCGCACATCTTCCCGCCGGCTGGCTCGGCCCGTTCCGGGCAGTTGAGCCTGCGCTGGCGATTCTGAATTCGCACGCGCTCTCCGGGTCGTTCGCGCTGCATCATGACCGCCGCGTTGGACCCGTGAGAGCGCCGCATTCCGGCTCCGCCGCCACACAGTAAACGCCACTACAGTAATAAGGAAACAGGGCTGGACTCTCTCCATCAGAAGACCTAGAATGGTGATCCAATGATTGAACTATGAGGGCCCTGGAGAATCCCAAGTTGAGGCTGGCTGAGCCGATTAAGCACCTCGTTGTTGTGCTGCATGCACCGGTAATCCTCGTTCTCGGCGCCTCCGGGATGATGCAAGGCGCGAACGAACCGCCAGTCACGCCCACCTTCCGCCAGTATTGCTTCGCCTGCCATGGCGGGAGCAAGCCAATGGCAGGTCTGAGTCTCGACAAACTCACGGCTCAGTTCTCCATCGGGGAGAATTTCCAGGAGTGGGAAAAAGTCGCGGCTGCGCTTGAGAAGAAAACGATGCCGCCCCAGAAGATGCCGCAGCCGAACGACGAGCAGCGTCATCAGGCGGTCCGCTGGATTCGGACAAAGCTCGACGAGTTCGCAGCGAAGTATGCGGGAGATCCCGGGCGCGTTACTGTGCGGCGGCTGACCAGCGCAGAGTACGCCTACACGATCCAGGATCTGACCGGATTAGCCCTCAAGTTCGATCGCGACTTTGCCACGGACACCGTCGGCGGTGAGGGATTTACCAATTTCGGGGATGTACAGTTCATCGAGGAAGCGAACCTGGAACGGTACCTCGATGCTGCCAAAACCGTCGCCAGCCGTGCCGTGATCGGCTCGGGCCCGATTCACTTCTTCGCCGATCCCGGCGATACGGGGCTCGAACTGTCCGCCATCAGCCGGATTAAGGACATCTACCAAAAGTACGGCTTTCGCGCCGTCTCGGGAGAGGGCGGTAAGCCATACGGCTTGGAGCGATACGCCAAGGCGTTTTACGTTGCCTGGCGCTATCGCCATCGCGCAGCGCTGGGCGAAGCAACAGTCACTCTGAAGGAGCTCGCCGTCCGGGAGGGAATTACTCCGCGGTTTGCCGAGCATATATGGTCTGTCCTCAACCTGCCCTCGCCGACCTACCCGACCTCCGATGTCGTTGCAAAATGGCAGAACCTGCCTGCCCCGGCTTCCGGGAACCGGGAGCAGGTTGTGAAGGAAGTCCGCGCGCGCTGCGACGACATTCAGAAGTTTGTGACAGACTGGCCGCGCTGGCTGTTCGCAGCCGGGGATGCCGCGGAAGGCGGCCGTGGCGACGAGCGTTCCTTTGATCTCACGGAGGAGTCGCTGCAGGTCCGCTCGAAGCAGCGTCTGCGGTTCGTGCTGAGGGCGCGCCCGGACAAACCGAAGCGGGTTCATCTGTCTGTCCTGTCTGTGAATCCGAACTCCCAGGACAGGCCCGTCGTGATCTGGAGTAACGGAGTTGTGCGCTTCCGGGGCACGGACCGTAGTCTCAAAGAGCCGCAGCCGCTCACCAGTGTGCTGGACGAGGCGACAAAAGCGCGGCTTGCGTTCGGCAAGCATCCGAACGGAAGCGCTCTGGACCCTCAGGCGTTCGCTCTTGCAAGCGACGCGAAGATCTTCTTCGATGTGGTCGCGCCGCCAAATACAGGCGGGCTGGAGCTGGAGATCGACGCCGAAGTTGATTTGCGCGGTGCGGGAGACGCCATTGTCCGCTGCACGCTTTCCGATCGCGAATACAGAGTCCTGATGGGAGGGACACCCGTGTCCGCCCTGTTAGGGGACCCGCAGCATCCCGGCTTTAAGAAGTGGAAATCGGGGGTGCTGGAATTTGCAGCCCGGCTGCCGCAAAACTCGCAGGGTGAGCCGACGCCTTCCGATAAGGATCCGATCCCGCCGCCGTTCAACAACACCTACAACCAGCCTGAACGCGATCACTATCACCTGAAGCTCAAGTATTACCGTCAGGATCAGTATCTGGTCGAGAACGTTCTCGAGGAAGCGACGCGAAAGGAGCTCGACCACGCGTGGAACGACCTGCTTTCTTCCTTCGAGTACCACGACGAGTTCCTGCGCTTCGTCGTGCAGAAGTTCAACCTGGGCCTGAAGGTGAAGACGATTTCCGAGTTGAGCGAGGCTCAAATTGCGGCGCTGCCAGAGGAGCCGCGGAAGTATGTGAAGGCTCTGTACGCCGAGCACAAGGCGATCATGGAGTCCCGGAGGGCTGCGCAGCCTGGGCACGTGGAGGATTGCATTCAGTTCGCTGAAAAGGCCTGGCGGCGGCCGCTTACCGAATCGGAAAAGGAAAAACTGCGGGCGTTTTACAGAACAGCGCGAGATAAGTATCAGCTCGATCATCCGAAGGCGATCCGTTCGCTCCTGACCCGCATCCTCGTCTCTCCGGCGTTTCTCTTCCGGGTCGAGCAGGCCGGGCAGCTCGCCAAAGACCGGCCGCTGA
>JADGHK010000080.1 GCA_019686145.1 Bryobacteraceae bacterium
CGGCTATCATCAGGACTACGCTGTAGAGCGGGCCTATCGCGATTCACGGATCAACCGCATCTTTGAAGGAACGAACGAAATCAACCGGCTGCTGGCGACCGGGATGCTCCTCAAGAGAGCACAGCGCGGGCAGCTGCCGCTGGTCGAAGCCGTGAAGAAGCTCCAGGCGGAACTGCTGAGCGGTCCCTCGCTCAGCGGCCCGGAAAGCGGCGCTTTTGCCGAAGAAAAAAAACTGGTGGAGAATGCCAAGAAAGTCGTCCTTCTGCTCCTTGGCGCTGCCTACCAGAAGTTCATGACGCAGATGGAAGAGCAGCAGGAAGTGATGGCAGGCATCACGGATGCGGCGATGGGCGCCTATGCCATGGAATCCGTCCTGTTGCGAACCATGAAGCTTGGGGATCGAGCGGGCATCGCGACAGATATGACCGCCGTTTTTCTGAGGGAGACGCTGGCCAGGATCGAAGCCACAGCCCGGGACGTCCTCGCCGCGTGCTCCGAGGGCGATGCCCTGCGTATCAACCTTGTAGCCCTCCGGCGCTTCACGAAATTTGAACCGGTCAACGCCATCGAGCTTCGGCGTAGGATCGCAACCCGCCTGCTGGATGCCGAGCGATACACCTTCTAAGCCCCGACGCCCTCGCGTCATCGTCCTGGTCGGCTTGCCCGGGTCCGGCAAGTCGACATGGGCCCGGGCTCACCACTGCACGGCGCTTTCCTCAGACGACCTCCGGAAGCTGCTTGCCGATGACGCCACAGACCAGACGATCCACGCCGAAGTATTTGGCACTCTCCGATACCTCCTGCGCCGCCGCCTCGAACTGAAGCGCCCGCTCACGTGCATCGACGCGACGAACCTTACTCCCAAAGAGCGCCGTCCGTACATTGCCATGGCTCGCCTTTACGGGGCTGACGCCGAGGCTGTCTTCTTCGACGTCCCCGTCGAGGTGTGCAAGGAGCGCAATACCGGCCGGGATCGCGTAGTGCCGAACGAGGCGATCGACACGATGGCCGTCAAGCTGCGCCCGCCGACTCGGGAAGAAGGATTCTCCCGGGTGACCGTCATCCGCTGGAAGCCGGACTAGCGCCGGCGGCGCTGCCTGTCCGACGGATCCGGGTAGTAGACCCTTTCCAGGAACAAGCCGGAAGCAGGGGCAGTCCAGGCGGCAACGTTGAGGCGCGGGTCGCACCGGGCTTCCAGGAGCTTCTGATAGTCCTCCATGCTGATCTCGCCTTTGCCCAGCTTTACGAGCACGCCGACAAGCCGCCGGACCATCCGCCACAGGAAGTGCGACGCCTCGATGCGGAAGAGGATGAGGTCCTTATCCAGTTCAACCAGCGCCGAACTAACCTCGACAATGGTGGATTCGTCCGGACGCGAGGGGTCACCCGCCCGGAAGCAGCGGAAATCATGACGCCCTACGAGCATCTGCGCAGCCCGCGCCATCGCCGGCACATCCAGCTTCTCTTTGACCCACCAGACGTATCGTTTCTCAAAGGCCCGCTTGCGCGTCGAGATGCGGTACGCGTAGGTGCGTGTCGCCGCGTCGTGTCGTGCGTGGAACCTGGGCGAGACCTCTTCGACGCTCAGAACGGCGATGTCGGCAGGAAGGCGGTCATTCAACTGATGCAGGATGGCGTCCGGATGCAGCTTCTTCAGAGTCGGAGCGCGAAGGTGCGCTACCTGCGCCGTTGCGTGAACGCCGGCATCCGTCCTCCCGGCCCCCTGGATTTCGACCTGAACTCCGAAAAAATCCTCCGCCGCCTTGCGGATCTCTCCTTGTATGGTTCGCGCATTCTTCTGCTCCTGCCATCCGCTGTAGCGCGACCCGTCGTACTCGAGGGTCAGCTTCCAGGTCCTCACGCCGCCCCTTTTCTCTCCCGGATCTCCGGCGTCTCCCTCCATAGCCGCTGTCCGTACAGCCAGAGCGCCGCGGGAACAAACGCGAGCATCCCCGTCCCGAACGCCAGTGCACGAACGGACGTTCCGGAATCGACCAGGACGCCTCCGGTGTAAATCACGACCGACATTGAAAGAGTAAGGAAGCTGAAATCGACCGAAAAGACGCGGCCGCGGAAACGGTCATCCGTCTGGAAGTGAAGCAAAGTCGTGGAAAAAACCCAGATGATGGACCCTCCGGCATGTGCGACAACAACGCATGCGGCAGCAGCCCAGATATTCGGCGCAAAGGTCAGCGCTAAATAGCCGGCGGCAATCGAGAGAAAGCCGCAGAGAATCCCCCGTCGCAGCCGTTTCGGATCACGCCCGGCGAAATATCCTCCCACGAGCGGGCCAATCAGGGCGCCAACTCCTCTGGCTCCGAGCAGCAGACTCATGCCCAGCATGCCTGCCCGCTGCGCTCCAAGCTCATCCATTCCAACCGGAAACGTCCGCTCACCGAGAATCGGCAAAATCACCCAGTGAGCGCCCATAAACCCGAGCCCCGCCTTGACGAACAGCGTCGCAAGAAGCCGGGTGTTCGAACGGACGTAGCGAAGCCCCTCGAAAATCGGAGAAAAGTCGAAGAGATTCCGGATCCGGAAGGGCTTGACGCTCGTCAAATGGGTCTCTTCCAAACGAATCGAGCTCAGGATCGCAGCCGAAAGGAGAAACGTCGCGGCGTTGATGCAGAATACCGAATTGCGGCCGAACAGGACGGCAATCGCGCCGCCGACGGTCGACCCGAACGCCAGGTTAAAGGACCACGTCGTAGACGAAAGAGCGTTGGCCACTACCGTATCCGACTCGTTCCCGGTCACACTGGGGATCATGGCCGTCCTGCCCGGCTCGAAGAACGCCCACATCACCGTCTCGAGAAAAAGCAGGCTGTAGAGGGCGGGCACGAACTCAACCGTGGCGACGAAAGGCATGCACAGCACGATACAGGCGCGAACCAGATCCGCCATGATCATGACTTTCCGCCGGCTCACGCAGTCATTGACCACGCCCGCCATCGGAGCGATGAATACCTGCGGAAGCACCTGCAGCACTACGGCCGTCGCTACGCTCTTGGCTGTGCCCGTGAGTTCGAGAAGCAGACTGTAGATGGCGACCGCATACAACCAATCGCCCACTTCGGAAATAATCTGCGCCATCCAAAGCAGACGAAAGTTGCGGTTGCCGCGGATCAGCCGCCAGTACGAGGAGAGCGATAGCGGCCGCGGATCCATGTCACGATCGCGTGTAGAGGCCCATGCGCTGCTTGACGAGCTCAACGGTCGACTCGGCAATCGGCCGGACCCGTTCAGCTCCCTCCCGCAAGACCCCTTCAAGATAGCCGGGCTCGCACGTAATCTCCTGATACCGCTTCTGGAGAGGCTCGATGTGTTCGATCACCACCTCGGCGACCTGCTTCTTCAGATCGCCGTACCGCATACCCGTGAAGTGCGCTCGCATCTTTTCATCAGGCCACTCGGTGAAAGCCTGGAAGATGGCAAGCAGGTTCCGGACCCCGGGCCCCATGGTCGAAAAGTCGACGGCGGGATTCGAATCCGTAGTCGCCCGCATAATCTTCTTGCGCACGACGTCGGGAGGATCGAGCAGCGCCACGGCATGCCCCGATCCAGGCGCGGACTTGCTCATCTTCTTTTCCGGCTCATCGAGCCCCATGATTCTGGCGCCGACCGCCGGAAGCTTCGTCTCCGGCATGACGAACGTCTCGCCGTATAGCGAATTGAAGCGCTGGGCGATATCGCGCGTCAACTCGAGGTGCTGCGCCTGGTCGTCGCCAACGGGCACGATATTGGCCTGGTATAACAGAATGTCGCTCGCCATCAGCACGGGGTATTGCAGCAGCCCGTCGCCGACCGTTTCCTGGGCCGCCGCTTTGGCCTTATACTGCGTCATCCGCTCCAGCCAGCCAACCGGAGTCACACACGTCAGCATCCAGGCCAGCTCCGTGTGCCCCGGGACAGCGGACTGCACCATCACCGAGGAGTGCTTCGGGTCGATGCCGGCAGCGAGGAAGAGCGCTGCGATCTCCTTAATCTTCGAACGGAGCTCGTCGGGCGGCTGGTAAACCGTAATCGCGTGCAGATCGACAATGCAGAAGATGCTCTCGTAGTTGTGCTGCATCTTCACCCAGTTCTTGAGCGCTCCCAGGTAATTGCCGATGTGCAGATTGCCCGAAGGTTGGACTCCGGAAAAGACTCGTGCTTTCATGCTGAATAGAGGACCAAGCTTTCATCGTAAGTGATGGAGAACCACGAGACAAATCAACCAGCCGATGACGGTGAGATTCGCGCCGAGAAGCTCGTCTACGGGGGAGACGCCCTGGCCCGGCTGGACGGACGCGTCATTCTGACCCCGTTTCTTCTCCCCGGCGAGATCGCGCGAGTCGAAACGTCGCCCTACCGTTCAGGGCTTCTGACCGGCAAGGTTGCGAAGCGGCTCTCCGATCACCCGGAGCGCGTGGAGGCCCGGTGCCCCTACTTTGGCCGGTGCGGCGGATGCCAGTATCAGCACGCGCGCTATCCCTACCAACTGGACCAGAAGCGGGAAATCCTCCGCGAAGTCATCCGACGCATCGGACATTTTGAGGCGCCCGACGACATCGAGATCATATCCGGTTACGAGTGGGAGTACCGCAATCGAAGCCAGTTTCACTTCATCGGCGGCGAGTTGGGTTATCTGGAGGCGCGGTCCCACCGGCTTTGCCCCGTCTACAGCTGCCCGATTTCGTCTCCGCGCGTGAACGAAGTGCTGGCGGCGCTTCAGGAGATGCGCCAGGACCGCCGGTTCCCGCGCTTCGTCCAGTCGCTTGAGGTCTTCACGAACGAGACAGATGTACAACTGAACGTCCGGACGGAGCGCCCAGTGGCGAAGCGCTTTTTCGAATGGGCGGCCGAACGGATACCCGGCCTCGTGAAGTCATCGCTCGACTACCCGGTTGGGCGGTACGTTTACCGGGTTGGCCACAAGTCCTTTTTCCAGGTGAACCGTTTCCTGATCGAGGATCTGGTCCGGCTCGTGATCCCCGACGCCGGAGGTGACTTCGCGCTCGACCTTTACGCCGGGGTCGGCCTGTTTACGCTCCCTCTGACCGAACGCTTCGGGTCGGTCCTGGCCGTGGAGTCCGGGGCAGGAGCGGTGCGGGACCTCCTCTTCAACGCGGATCGCGCCGGGGTCCCGGTGCAGGCCGCGCAATCCGACGTCGCCAGGTTTCTGGCTGCCTACGATCGCCGGCCCGACTTTGTCGTCGCCGACCCGCCGCGTGAGGGCTTGGGGAAACAGGTTGTCTCTGAGCTGCTGCGCCTGAAACCGCCGCGCCTGACCATCGTCTCGTGCGATCCATCTACCTTGGCCAGAGACCTGGCACCCCTGCTCCAGGGCGGCTACTCTCTGCGGAAGCTGACTCTCGTAGACCTGTTCCCTCAGACGTTCCACATTGAATCGGTAGCGCAGCTTGCCCTTTAAGCCCGTTCCTGTAGCGGGACGGTCTCCTGGTCGATCCAGTCGAGATAGCGCTCGGACCCGTCGACGATGGGAAGCACAATGAATTCCGGCACGTCATAGGAATGCTGCTTCTGAATCATTTCTCTCACCTGCTCGACGAGCCCCCGTCGCGTCTTGATCACAAGCATCCACTCCCGCTCCGTCTCCACCGCCCCTTTCCAGCGATAGATACTGCGAATCGGGCTGCTGATGTTGACGCAGGCAGCCAGGCGGGAGTCTACCAGCGCTCGCGCCACCTTTTCCGCCTCTTCCTCGCTGCCGCACGTGCTGATCGCCACGATCTTGTCAGTCATCCTGTTATTTTTTATCGGGGATCGTAGAAAAATTGGTCAAATCGGATTATAAGTTTTAGGTAGGAGCGATCCCAGCCGAAGGTGAAAAACACGGTCCGTAATCTTGGCGTCCTTGCTGTGCTCGGCCTGCTTGGCGGGTACGTCTACCTTGCGTTGCAAGGTCCTCAAGGCATCCCGGCCCTCATGGAGAAGCGGCGGGAGATTCGTGAGCTTGAGGAACAGAACCAGAATCTCAAAGCTGAGATCGAGAGGCGGAAAGAACGAATCCGCGTTCTGACTTCGGATCCGGACGCGCAGGAACTGGAGATCCGGCGCCGCCTGAAGCTCCAGCGCGAAGGAGACACCTCCTTCTTCCTACCCCAGGAAAAGACCCCTTCGCCAGCAAAGTAAACCCGGTTCGCCTTTCACGCATCCCGTTCTGTCCCTGGCCAATACCACGCGGCTTCCGGCGCAGCTATGCTAGAATCACGCCGCAAACCGGCGCTTACGCCGCTGCAGCATGGTGAGCCAGCACCCAGTCCGGGACAAGACTTTTCGAACAAGGCCGTGGCTGTCAGCAGCCGTCATCGTCGGACTGTGGCTCGCCTTTGGCGTCTTCATCGCTGTGCACAGCTATGTGGTGCGGGCCCAGGCAGGCAAACCCATCTCCTGGGGCCGGGCCTTCTCGCTGGACCTGCCCTACGTGGCCATTTGGGCGCTGCTGACACCGCTGATCCTCTATCTCTCCCGGCGGTTTCCCCTCTACTGCCGGTCCTGGCTCCCCCACCTCGGCATTCACCTTGGAGCCACCGTTGTGGTCTCCTGCGTCCAGAGGGCGGCATGGGAGCTTTCGATGTTCTACCTGCTGCGCGGCGGAACGGACGGGTTCACACTATCCTGGCTGGTCCGGTCGATTGTCTACGCGCTCGACTACGGAGTCCTCTTCTATTGGATTGTGGTGCTCGCTGCGCACGCCGTTCATTTTTATCAGCGCTACCAGGAGGGGCAGCGGCTTGCAGCCCAGCTGGAAACGCAGCTGGTCCAAAGCCAGCTCCAGGCGCTCCGCGCGCAGTTGCATCCGCACTTCCTCTTCAATACACTGCACACGATCTCGGCGCTCGTGCAGGAGGACCCGGAAGCGGCCGAACGGATGATCGCGAGGCTTAGCGAGTTTCTGCGGCTTGCGCTCGAAAATTCCGGCGCTCATGAAGTGCCGCTGCACAAGGAACTCGAGTTCCTGGAGCGGTACCTGGAAATCGAACGCATCCGCTTCGCCGACCGCCTCATCGTGGAATTCGACGTGGACCCCTCGACCCTCGACGCCGGCGTGCCGAACCTGATCCTCCAGCCGCTCGTGGAAAATGCGATCCGGCACGGAATCAGCCGCTCCGCCCATCAGGGCAAGGTCTGCATCACGTCGAAACGGCAGGACGGGTTTCTGGTGTTGAAGGTAGCAGACAACGGCGGCGGGATTCCGCTGGAGGGCCCCGTGCGTGAAGGCGTGGGGCTCACAAACACCCGGGCGCGCCTGCGAGGCCTGTATGGAGCGAGCCACTCCTTCGAGCTCTGCTCGGGCGCCGAGGGCGGCTTAGAGGCGGCAATCACAATCCCCTACCAGCCCGTTCGAACTGCTGCAGCATTCGGTTGAGGAACTGCCGATGGAAACGATCCGAGCTCTGATAGTTGACGACGAAGCTCTGGCGCGGACGCGCATCCGCCGGCTCCTTCTGCTCGAGCGCGACTTTGAGATCGCAGGCGAGTGCGTAACCGGAGCAGAAGCGCTCGCCTGGCTGAATGAAAACTCGGCGGATATCGTGTTCCTCGACATTCAGATGCCCGAGATGGGCGGTTTCGAACTTCTGGAACGCCTGGCTCCGGAGCGGATCCCGGTCGTCATCTTTGTGACAGCTTACGACGAATACGCGCTCCGGGCTTTCGAGGTCCACGCCTTCGACTACCTGCTGAAGCCGTTCGACCGGCAGCGATTCCAGAAGACGATCCAGCGCACCCGGGCCAGGCTCAAAGAGATGCGGCAGGGCAGCATCGACCAGCGTCTCATGAGCCTGTTGGCCGACTTTCAGTCCCGCCGTGCCGATAAAGAGCGCATTGCCATCAAGAACGGAGGGCGCGTCCTGTTTGTCCGCATGGATGAGATCGATTGGGTGGAGGCTGCCGATAACTACGTCTGCCTGCACGTGGGGGAGGAAACGCACCTTCTGCGTGAGACGATGAATGCTCTCGAAAGCCGCCTCGATCCAACCCGTTTTCTACGGATTCACCGGTCGACGATCGTCAATGTGGATCGCATCAAGGAACTGCAGCCATGGTTCCGGGGCGACTATGTGGTGGTTCTCCGGTCGGGCGTCAAATTGAACATGAGCCGGAGTTACCGCGAGAAACTGAAGCCTCTTCTGGGCTAGGAGGGCAGGCCCCGTTCCATGCCGGAAGATCGAGCTACCCTCCCCACGAAGCGGAGTCCTTATTCCTGATATTGATTGAGGTAATCAATCACTGCGGATGAACCCTTCTCGACAAGCAGCTGCTTTACTCGGCCGATTGCGGTCGTCCACCCTTGCTGGATGCCTTCGAGTTTTGCGCCTTGGCCAAGAGAATTCGGGCCCCAGTGAGTTCCGTCCTGGAACAAGACGTAATCCACGGTGACATTGGTTTGCGGTGTGTTGACAGTTCCGCGTT
>JADGHK010000081.1 GCA_019686145.1 Bryobacteraceae bacterium
CCGATTGGGATGGCCGCCTATAAGACCGTAAACACGTTGGACAGCATGGTGGGCTATCGAAACGAGCGGTATCGGGAGTTCGGCTGGGCTTCCGCCCGGCTCGATGATCTCCTGAATCTGATCCCGGCGCGCCTGGCGGCGGTACTGGTGTGGTTGTGCGCGCTGCTGCTGCGGTTCGATGTCCGGCGTTCCATTGAGGTAACTCTTCGTGACGCCTGGCGCCAGCCCAGTCCCAACTCGGGATATCCGGAAGCCGCTGTCGCTGGAGCGCTCGGCATTCGCCTGGGAGGGTTGAATTACTACGGCGGCAAGCCAAGCAAGAAGGAGTACATCGGCGATATGATCCATCCCCTGACCCCGGGAATCTTTCGTAAGACGCGACGTATTCTCTATGTCGCCTCCGCTCTGATGGTGGCTGCCGTTTGCGGTGTGCTTCAATGAAGATTGAGCACGGCGGTAATCTCTTCGCAATCTGCGCTGCGCGCGGATGGGACTGGCGTGAAGTGATCGACTTCAGCGCCAGCATCAATCCCCTCGGGCCTGCTCCCGCCGTTCGCCGCGCAATCTGCAGCGCCCTCGACCGGATCGTCCACTACCCGGAGCAGTCCCCTGCTCGCCTGTCAGCGCGGTTAGCTGAGCTATGGGGCGTCGATCCGGATCAGATTCTCCTTGGCAACGGGGCGACCGAGCTCCTGCATTTCTACGCGCGTGTACAGCCGCAGTCGCGCGTGACCCTTCCGGTGCCGACATTCTCCGAGTTTCACCGCGCCTGGCCGGACGCGGAGCTGGTGCCTTGGGACCAGCCCGAGGAGTGGCCCGACACCGGCTTGCTTGTCTACACGCAGCCGAATAACCCGTTTGGCTCGCCGTCGCCGCGAGTCCTCCGCCGCGGACAGCCTCTGCTCATAGACGAGTCCTTTCTCGAGTTCACCCAGATGGCGTCCGCTGGGCCTTTAGTAGAGGACTACCCCGAATTGCTCGTCCTCCGCTCGCTGACGAAGTTTTACGCGCTGCCCGGGCTGCGGGTCGGAGCGCTGATTGGCTCGCGCAGAACGATCGCGACTCTTCGCAAGCGACGTGAGCCCTGGCAAGTGAACGTGCTCGCCGAGGCAGCAGCACTTGCTGCAATTGAGGACCGGAGCCACGCGGAGGAAACACTGGCTTTTCTCCATGAGGAACGGAACCGGCTCTACAAACGGCTCTGCTCGCTTTCTCGGCTGCTTCCGCATCCTTCCTGCGCCAACTACATCTTCGCCTGGGTCGATGGCAACGCGTCCGATCTTTGCGGCTGGCTGCTCGAGCGAAAGATCCTCGTCCGAAACTGTACGACGACGCCGGGAGTGAACGGAGAATCGATCCGCTTCGCAATCAGGACGCCAGCAGAAAATGACAGGCTGCTGGAGCTGATGGAGGAGTACTTTTGCGGGCACTGATCTTACTGCTGGCGGCGCTGCCGCTCCTGGCCGAGCCGCAGCGAATCGTCTCGACAGCGCCCAGCATTACGGAAATGCTGTTCGCTCTCGGTCTCGGCAATCGTGTGGTCGGCGTCACTTTCTTCTGCCACTACCCTGCGGAAGCAAGGCAGATCCCCAAGATTGGATCCTATCTGCGGCCGAATATCGAGAAGATCGCTTCCCTCCGCCCGGATCTGGTCGTTCTTTTGAAGTCACCCTCGCGGGCAGCCGAGCAGCTCCGCGCAATGAAGCTGAATCTGCTCGAACTGGAGCATGACACGATCGACGGTATTTATAGCTCGATCGCGCAGCTTGGAGCGGCAACCGGACGGAAGGACCGCGCCGCCGCTCTCACTTCTGAGATCCGGAGGGAGCTTCAACGGATCCAGGAGCGGACGGCGAAGTTCCCGAAGCGCCGCATGATGTTCATCGTCGGCCGCAATCCGGGAACGCTGGCGGGCCTCGTCGCAGTGGGCAAGGCTTCCTACCTGAACGAAGTGATTGCGATCGCCGGCGGAGAGAACGTCTTCCGCGATTCGTTCGCCCCCTACCCCAAAGTTTCGCTCGAGGAAGTGCTTGCCCGCGCCCCCGAAGTCATCGTCGACATGGGAGACATGGCTCAGACGGAGGGCGTCACTGAGGAGCACAAGAAGTCGGTGATCGCACTGTGGAACCGTTATTCCCGCATCCCGGCTGCCGAAAAGAAGAACGTGTTCGCAGTGGCATCGGATATTTTCGTTGTTCCCGGTCCTCGCGTGGTGGAGGCAGCGCGGGCCTTCGCACGAATGCTTCATCCGGAGGCCGGCATTTGAGCGCGTTCTCGTTGAGCAACGTCGGAATGAGCTACGGACGGTCGGAAGTGCTCTCCGATATCTCAATCGAGTTTTCTGCTCCCGGACTGACAGCAATCATCGGGCCGAATGGAGCGGGAAAATCGACGCTCTTGAGCGTCATGGCCGGGCTGCTGACCGGCTACAGAGGACAATGCCTTTTCAACGGGCGTGAAGTGCGTTCCTGGTCGAGGAAGAGTTTCACGAGGCTCGTTTCGTTCGTGCCGCAGCGCCTCAGGCTCGAGTTTCCGTTCACCGCGGAGCAGGTTGTCATGATGGGCCGTTCTCCCTATTGCGATGGACTGTTCGAAGCGCCGGATGACCATGTGGAAGTGGAAAAGGCGATGATGATGACCGACACACTGGAGTTTCGCTCGCGCGACTTCCGTTTCCTGAGTGGCGGAGAGCGGCAGCGTGTCATCCTCGCCGCAGCCCTGGCGCAGACGACGCCCGTGCTGCTCCTGGATGAGCCAACCACGTTCCTCGATTTGCGGCATCAGGTTTCCATTTATGCTCTGCTTCGTCAGCTCGCGTCGGCAGGACGGCTGGTGATCACGGTGACCCACGATCTGAATTTGGCCGCAGCTTATGCCGATCGCGTCATCATGCTGCGGAAGGGCCGCCTTGCAGCAGCCGGCCCTCCTTCTGAGGTCTTATCTTCCGAGCGCATCCGGTCCGTGTTTGAGGTTGAAGCAGACGTTCTGCCCGGTCCCCACGGAAAGCCATGGATTCTTTATGGTGGTGAATCCCGTCACACGTAGGCGGCTCTGGACATCGATCCTTTTTTGTCTGCTTGTCCTGCTCGCCGTCGCCGTCACCTCGCCTCTGGTGGGGTCGACCCGGATTGATTACACAGCGGCTCTAACCGAGGATTCGATAGATCGTGAAATTCTTTTCCGGGCGCGGATTCCGCGCGTCCTGCTTTCATTGATGGCAGGCGGCGTCCTGTCTGTTTGCGGCGTTCTCTTTCAGGCCCTGCTCCGCGACGCCCTCGCTACGCCGTATACCCTTGGAGTTTCGAGCGGAGCTTCGCTCGGTGCGGTCACCGTCATCTGCTTCGGCCTGGAACTGTTTGCCGGTTTTCCGTCGATTTGGGTTGGCGCGCTCATCGGAGCCTTCCTCGCCCTGCTGCTGGTCCTTGTTGTTGCCTCCGAAGGCCGCCGGATGTCGTCTTTTACGTTGCTGCTTTCCGGCGTCACCATCAACAGCATCTGCCTCGCGCTAATCTTGTTCTTACAGACGTTCGCGACATTTGGACAATCTTTCGCGATCGTCCGCTGGCTTATGGGCGGAATTGAATCCGTAGAATACAGCACTCTTTTGTGGCTCGCCGCCGTGACTTTTCCGGTTCTGGCCTATGTTTTTCTCACCGGGCGCGAGTGGAATCTGATGGCAGTCGGCGAGGAGTGGGCGGCGGCACGAGGGGTTAATGTGACTCGCTTGATGCTAACCGGTCTGATCTCGGGATCGATATTGACCGGTGTGGTTACTGCTCTGACAGGCCCTATCGGCTTTGTGGGACTCATCGTTCCCCATGGACTCAGGATGAGGCTCGGGGCGGATCACCGCCTGCTCCTGCCTTGCTCGTTCCTGCTCGGCGCCGCCTTCCTGACCGTTTGCGACACGGCGTCCCGAACGCTGCCGACATCGGGAGAAGTCCCGGTGGGCGTCCTGACGGCTTTATTGGGCGGACCATTCTTCATCTGGCTGCTCAAGTCCCGGCGGAGGAGCCTTTGGCTGTAATCCTTGTGGGCGGAGGTGCGCGGAGCGGCAAGAGCCGCTACGCGATTGCGTTGGCTGAAGTTCATGGCGACCGCCTTGGCTTTGTGGCGACAGCTCAGCCGGCGGACGAGGAAATGCGGGAGCGCGTGGAAGCGCACCGGCGCCAAAGAGGACCACAATTCATCACGATCGAGGAACCGATCGACATCGCCCGCGTGATCGAGGAGCGAGCGGCGCAGTTCGATGCGATTGTCGTCGATTGCGTGACCCTGTGGCTGTCAAACCTGATGCTTTCCGGCGACCGGGACGTGATGGCCGAGGTGGATCGTCTAGTGAAGGTGGCTGGGGACGCGCCAACGAGCCTCGTGTTCGTCACCAATGAAGTCGGCTGCGGGATCGTCCCGGAAAACGACCTCGCCCGTCGCTTTCGGGATATTGCGGGCTTTGCCAATCAGCGGATTGCGGAGGTTTCGACCCGCGTTTACTGGATGGTGTTTGGCTGTCCTTTGCGGGTGAAGTGAGTGTTCAAGGCCCTGCTTGGAGCGGTTCAGTTTCTCACCATACTGCCTGTCGGACGTTCGACTGCCGAACCCGGTCGGGCTGCGTTGTTTTTCCCGCTCGTCGGCGCGTGGCTCGGGTTGCTGGCGGGATCTCTGCTGTCGATCTCGGCTTCGGTGTTCCCGATCCAGCTCGCGGCGCTCGTCGCGGTTGCGGCGCTCACCTTGCTGACGGGCTCCCTGCACGAGGACGGATTAGCGGATGTGGCCGATGCTTTTCGCGCGGGCCGTCCTCCGGAACGGATTCTCTCGATCCTGAAGGATAGCCGGGTTGGAGTGTATGGCGCTGTAGCCATCCTGCTCTCCGTGCTGATCCGGTGGCAGGCGGCCGCTTCCCTGGCGGTTCCCGCGGCAGCCGCATTCGCCGCTGCCTTGTCGCTTTCGAGAGCATCGATGGTTGTGCTTGCCTGGCTTGCACGTCCCGCAGGCCAGGGCGTGGGTTTCTTCTTCTCCCGCACACTGACCACTCCGGTGGCGGCCGCCGCCGCGCTCCAGGGCATCGCCTTTTCATTTCTGAGCGGCGTCGATTTCGCCATCACGCTGCTGGCGGGAGCAGCAGTCATCATCATTGCCCTTCGTTCCTACTTCGAAGCAAGGCTTGGCGGGGTCACGGGCGACTGCCTGGGCGCGGCGAGCCAGCTGGTGGAAATCTTCGCTTTTGCGGTACTGGCATGCCGGAACTGTATCTCGTAAGACACGCCGAGCCGCAACTGAAAGGGGTCATGCTCGGGCGGACCGATTGCGGCCTGAGCGAGGCTGGAAGCCGGTGCGCCGCCGAAACGATGCCTCGATTGCAGGCGGCAATCGTCTATTCGAGCCCGCTGAGGCGAGCGAGGGAAACTGCGTCATTCATCGCCGCGCCAATCGTCGTCCTCGACGAGCTCGCCGAGATTGGTTACGGCGACTGGGAAGGCAAGCGATGGGACGAGATCGAAGCAGCGTGGCCGGACCTTGTACGAGCCAAGAACGACAACTGGTTCTCCGTCACTCCGCCCAACGGCGAAAGCTGGAGCGAGGTTTCTCTTCGGGTGTCCAGGGCCCTTGAGCGGATTCGCCAGGGACCATTCCCCGCGATCGTCGTGGCTCACTTCGGATTGAATGCGGAGCTCATGCGGCAGCTCCAGGGCACCGAGCCGCTTGGCTTTAACCAGCAGTACTGTGAGGTAATTCGAATCGAACTATGAACTCCCCTCGACTGAATGCAACTCTTGAACTTATCCGCGATCTCAGCGACGACAACCTTGCCAGGCAGGTCGAAGAGCACTGGGCTTCGCTGACGAAACCGAGGCACAGCCTCGGAAAACTGGAGTCGTTGCTGCTTCATTTCGCGCTCATTCAGGGGGTTCCGATTCCCCGCCTGGAGCGGAAGGCGATGTTCGTATTCTGCGCCGATCACGGCGTGACCCAGGAGGGTGTGAGCGCCTTTCCGTCCGAAGTGACAGCGCAAATGGTTGCGAATTTCCTTACGGGCGGCGCAGCGATCAATGTCCTCTGCCGCCAGTTCGGCATCGAGCCCGTGATCGTGGACATGGGAGTTCGAGGGGAGGCGCTGCCGGGCGTGGTGAACCTGAAGATTGCCGAAGGCACCTGCAATTTCGCGAAGGGACCGGCGATGAGCCGCGAACAGGCAATTGAGGCCATCGAAACCGGCATCGAACTCGCTGGCGAGGCCGCCCGGCAGTACGACGTGGCCGGAATCGGTGAGATGGGAATTGGCAATACGACCTCGGCCGCCGCGATTTTCAGCGCCTGCAGCGGGCTCGACCCGGAGGAAACCGCTGGACCCGGAACCGGGCTCGATCCAGCCGGCCTCGCCCATAAGCGCATGGTCATCCGCGCAGCTTTACAGCTTCACCGGAGCGCCACCGATCCCATCTCCGTCCTCGCCGCATTGGGCGGGTTCGAAATCGGGGCAATGGCGGGCTTCCTGCTTGGCGCTGCCGCGATGCGCCTGCCCGTCGTGGTAGACGGCTTTATTGCATCGTCCGCGGCGCTCATTGCCAAAAGCCTTGCGCCCGCTGCCCTGGACGCCGCCATCTTCTCCCACTGTTCGGGGGAGCCCGGCCACGCCGCCATGCTGAATTTTCTTGGCGTCTCGCCCTACCTCGATCTGGGCTTAAGGCTCGGAGAAGGCACAGGAGCCGCGCTCTGCATCAATCTGCTGGAGTCGTCCGTCCGGCTCTACCGGGAGATGGCGACGTTTGACTCGGCGGCGGTGTCACGGGAGAGCCGCTAAGACGTTAGAATGAAAGTTTACGCGCACAAGTCAGCGGAGCCGGTTTGCCTCCGTAGCCGCAAGGATCCTTTCGTTTGATCAACAAACTTGTAATCGAAAACCTGAAGCATCGCCCGCTGCGTACGGCTCTGACCGCCTTCACGATCGGAATGCAGGTGATGATGATTCTGACGCTGGTCGGGATCAGCCGCGGTCTGCTGGCCGATTCCGCCAGGCGCGCTCAGGGCGTCGGCGCTGACATCTGGGTACGTCCGCCCGGCAGTTCCGCTATCAGCTTCAGCTCTGCCGGCATGCCCCAGGGCATACTTCGGTATTTCAGCAAGCAGCCGCATGTGGTGCATGTGGCAGGCATGGTCGTACACCCGATCGGCGGGGTAAACACCGTGACGGGGGTCGATCTCGAGGAGTTCAACCGCCTGAGCGGAGGCTTTCGCTATCTGGACGGCGGCCCCTTTCAGGGCCGGGAAGAAGTTCTCGTCGACGAGTTCTACGCCGAACAGAATAAGAAGAAGGCCGGCGATGTCATTCAGTTATTGAACCGGCCGTGGAAGATCGCCGGAGTGGTGGAGGCAGGCAAACTGGGACGCCTGTTCGTACCCAGGGACACGCTTCAGGAGCTGACTGGCAACACGGGCAAGCTGTCTCAGGTCCTGCTGAAACTCGACGATTCCAAGCTGACGGATCAAGTGGTCGCTTCCTTGAAGAAAGAACTCCCGGATTACCAGATCTATTCGATTGCCGAGTTCACCTCCCTCTTTACTGTCAGCAACGTGCCCGGCTTGAGCGCCTTCATCGGAGTGATCATCGCACTGTCGATCGTTCTCGGCTTTGTCGTCGTCTCACTGACGATGTACGCCGCCGTGCTCGAACGGACACGGGAAATTGGTGTGTTGAAGTCGCTTGGCGCATCCCCGGGATATGTCGTCAATCTCCTGCTGCGCGAAACAAGCCTGCTCGCCGTGATCGGCTGGATTACCGGCATCCTTCTCGCTTTCGGATCGCGCTGGGCGATCCGGACATTCGTTCCTGCTTACCTGACGCAGCAGATTGTGCCGGATTGGTGGCCGATCGCGTTTGGCGTCGCCCTCACCGGCGCGCTCCTTGGCGCTCTTTACCCCGGCGTGAAAGCGGCGCGGCAGGATGCAATCGAGGCGCTTTCCCATGAGTGACACCATCATTGCCATTCGGGATCTGCGCAAGATCTACCGGGTGGGCGATGTAGAGGTTGCGGCCCTGCGCGGAGTGAATCTGGACGTCCAGCGCGGCGAATTTCTCGCGGTCGTCGGGCCATCCGGTTCAGGTAAGTCCACACTCTTCCATATCCTCGGCGGTCTGACGCCCCCTACGTCGGGCAACGTCTACATCGACGGACGCGATTTGATGGGAATGTCCGAAGCCGAGCGGACGAACCTCCGCAAGACCACAGTCGGCTTCGTTTTCCAGAAATACAACCTGCTGCCTACGCTGACGGCGGCCGACAATATCGAAATCGCGAGATCGATCGCTCGGAAGAACGGCAAGTGGGACGCCCAGTTCGACGAGATTCTGAAGATGCTAGGCATCAAAGCGCGGCTGCATCATAAGCCGCGTGCGATGTCGGGCGGCGAACAGCAGCG
>JADGHK010000082.1 GCA_019686145.1 Bryobacteraceae bacterium
CTGGAACGGCGGCTGGAGGGCCGTTCGGGCATCGCGATCGAATCCAGCCCCGATGAGCTGGATCAGATTCAACTTGCCGCAGAGAGGGACTGGATGGTCAGCAGTCTGGACCGCAGCACGAGCCTTTTGAAATCCGCCCGGGCAGCACTCGAACGGATCGAAGATGGCTCATTTGGCATCTGCGAGGAGTGCGAAGGAGAGATCCATCCGCGGCGGCTGAAGGCGGTGCCATGGGCGGCTTGCTGCGTCCGGTGCCAGGAGCAGCGCGACCAGGCCCAAACAGCGCCTTCCGAGACGGACCTGTGGGAGGCTGAATCGATGGCGGCTTAGGCTTTCGCCCGGGCGGCCCTGCTTCTCTCCATTACGGACATGCCGGCGGTGGCGCCGAGGATCAGCAGACCTCCGGCGATCGAAAGGTTGCCGACCCTCTCGCCGTGCACCAGCCACGTCCACACCGGATTGAGCGCCGGCTCAAGCAGGATCAGCATCGACACCTGGAGGGCAGGCAGGTGACGGACTGCGAGCGTAAGGAGGACATAGGCAAGGCCGATCTGAAAGACGCCGAGATATGCGATCACGAGCCATTCCGTCAGACCGCCACGGACCGGTTCGGAAAGCGCCATCGGCAGGCAGGCGAGAAAGGCAAGAACGTTTCCCATGGCTACCGTCGCCATGCCGGGGTTCGAATTTCCCTGGCGTTTGCCGAGCCAGCGCAGCCCGATGAGAGTAAAGGCCCACGTGACGCCGGAAATCGCAGCCAGAATATTCCCTGCGAGGGGGCGGGGCGCAGTAACTTGAGGAGCCTGTTCTCCCCAAAAAAACAGGGACATGCCGAGAGCCATCACGCAAAGGAACAGGACGTCACGCCTCCGCACTGGCTCTTTTAGAAGCCAGGGACCGAGAAAAACCAGGTATACCGGTGCGGCCGACTGCAGGAAGATCGTATTTGCCGCAGTCGTCATCTTGTTGGCTGTGACAAACAGAACGAGGGTCGCCGAATAAGCCAGTGCGACCAGGAAGTAATCGCGGTTCCAGGCCTTGCGGGTTTGCGGCAACACCAGCATCAGCACGGCAGCGGCAACCGCTGACCGGAAGGAAGCCACCTGCCAGCCCGAAAAGACCGACGCCTTAATCGCTGCTCCGCCTGTCGAAAACAGAAGGGCCGCTCCGAGCACTTCGAGGTGCCCCTTGCCAGCGGGTTTCACGCTTGTGCCCCACCCGCACAATCGATTGAACGCACTCCGTCACCTTGCGATGAAGTCGAGGAAGAACAAAGTGTACCACGGCCGGGCCGGCGTTCCCGGTTACGCCGACTTGATTTCGGTCCACAGGCGGTCGCGGAGGCGCTGGACGGAGGGAGGCATCGGCTCAAGCCACTCTCCCCGTGCGAGGATCGCTTCCCGCGGGTACAGGGTTTCATTGGATCGATCCGCCTCAGGCAGGAGAAGCCGGGCCTTTGCGTTCGCCGTAGCTGTTCGCGTCTCCGCTACGACGGCTGCAGCCACTTCCGGCCGGAGCAGATAATTCAGGAACTGATGCGCCAGTTCCTGGCGGCGGCTCTCGCGGAGGATCGCTGCGTTGTCAGCGTAGAGCGCAAATCCCTCGGACGGGTACACGTAACGGAGCTCCGGAGATGCGTCGATCGCCTGCTGCGATGTGGTGGCCCACAGTTGAGAAGCGGAGAGGTCGCCTGCGACCATCTGCTCCCGTACCTCCGCGTTCAAATAAGCGCGCAGGAGATGCTTCTGCTTCAGCGCTTCCGCTTGCGCCCGCCGGAGTTCATCCTCACTGTGCGAGTTGAGGGAGTAGCCGAGCTTTTTGAGACAGGCCCCGAGGACCTCGGCCGGATCGTCCAGCATCGTCAGCCTCCCGCGCAGCCGTTCGTCCCAAAGATCGGACCATGACTCGGGAGGCGGCTGCAGCCGCGTATGGTAGAGAATCCCGCTCGATCCCCACATATACGGGATGCACCAGCGCAACTCCGGATCCCAGCCCGGGCGTTGAAAAACGGGATCGAGGTGGGAAAGGTTGGGGAGCAAGGCGTGCCGCAGCGGGGCCAGCAATCCGAGTTCCGCCATCGGCTGGATGTAATAGTTCGAGGGGAAGACGATATCCCAGCCGGAATTGCCGCTGAGAACGCGCGCCATCATCTCTTCGTTGCTCTCATACACGGCGTAGCGGACGCTGACTCCGAACTCGCGCTCGAAGTCGGGGATCGTACGCTCGGCGACGTAGTTCGACCAGTTGAAGATGTTGAGACGCGGCCGCGTGTGGCGCAAGCAACCTGCAAGACCGGAAAGGCCAAGGAAGAAAGTCCTTCGGTTCATGAACTCCGCCGCAGGCGTTCGGACGCCACGATCATGACTCCGAGAATGACAGCAATCAGTGAGGAAACGGCATTCACCAGAGGGCTTCCGCCGCGCCGGGCCATTGCATAAATGACCATCGGCAGGGTCTCGCTATCAACTCCGGCAACGAGGCTGGTGATTACGTAATCGTCGATGGAAATTGTGAAGGCGAGCAGGGCCGCCGCAGCGACGCCTGGCATCAGTTGAGGCAGCGTCACCTTCCGGAAGGCAACCCACTCCGTCGCGCCCAGATCCAGTGCGGCCTCCTCAAGAGACGGGTCGAGCGTCCGAAGGCGGGCGAGCGCGACCACGACCACGTATGCAATGGAGAACATCACGTGCGCGAGGACAACGGTGTGCATGCCGAGCTGGACGTCGAGAAACCGGAACACCCACTGATAGAAGGCCAGGAGCGAAACGCCCATGACGATCTCCGGAGTGACAAGTGAAAGGTACAGTGTGCTCTTTATGAAATTCGGCAGGAGGCCGGTTTTCTGCTTCCAGAGTCCATAGGCGCACAATGTGCCAATGACTGTCCCTGCAGCCGTCGCAGTAAAGGCGATGATCAGGCTGTTCAGTGCAGCCTCGGCCAGGTGCGGGTCCCGAAATACGGCCTGATACCATCGCGGCGAGAATCCTTCCCAGACGGTGAAACGCGATGAGTTGAAGCTGAAGACTGCGAGAACGGCCAGGGGCAGATGCAGGAAGAGATAGATCGCGGCGGCGTAGAGTGAGAGCGCGCGCTTCATAGCAGCCCTTCCTGATTTCGCCGGGCGATGAGGAGGAGCAATACCATGACTAGCGCCATCAGCAACAGTGAGACAGCCGAGCCGAACGGCCAGTCCCGGGCTGTCGTGAATTGATTCTGGATCAGGTTGCCGACGAGAATCGTCTTGCCTCCGCCCAGCAGATCCGGCGTCAGATAAGCGCCAAGGGAGGGAATGAATACCAGGACCGAGCCGGCGGCGATCCCGGGCGCGCAAAGTGGTACTACGATCTGCGTCAGTATCGTCCAGGGTTTGGCTCCGAGATCAGCCGCGGCTTCAATTACAGACCGGTCAATCCGTTCAATCGTCGCGTAGATCGGCAGCACCATAAACGGCAAGTAGCCGTACACCAGCCCAACGATGACAGCGCCGTAGTTGTACAGCAAAGGCAGCGGCTCGCGGATGATGCCGAGCGACAGAAGCAGAGTGTTCACCAGTCCTGTGTCGCGCAACAGGAACATCCAGGCGTACGTCCGTACAAGAAAGCTCGTCCAGAACGGAAGGATCACGAGCGCCAGATAGAGATTCTTTCGACGGCCGGAGCGCGAAATGAACAGGGCGAGGGGGAATCCGAGCAGCAGGCAGAGGGCCGTCGAGATTGCGGCTACAACGAAGGACCGCACAAAGATCGAGGCGTAGAGAGGGTCAAAGAGGCGCGTGTAGCTTTCAGCGGACCAGGGGAGACCGACACCGCCGTAGGCGCCTCGGGAAAGCAGAGAATACGCGCATACGATCACAAGCGGCGCCACAAACAGGAGGAGGATCAGCACCGCCGCCGGCAGAAGACAGAGGCGCACTGCCGGGAGCTTTACTGCGGACAGATAATTTCGTCCTGGGGATGCCACCAGACGTGCACCGTCTCACCGCGGCCATAGGAGCCATTGAGCCGGGATACCTCGGCCACGACAGGTTCGCCCGTGATCAGCCGCGTCCTGATATGGAGGCAGTTTCCGAGAAAGAGAGAACTCTCCACGACCGCCGGGACCGCCCGCTCACCGCCTCCAGGCGGTTGATAGGAGATGCGGGTCGCTTCGGGACGGACCCCGACTCCGTTGATCCAATTGACCGTTCCCAGGAAGTCTGCGACAAAGCGGGTTCTAGGCCGCAGATAGACCTCCTGCGGGGTTCCGACCTGCTCCAGGCGTCCCTGGTTCATCACCCCAATGCGATCCGAGAGGGACAGGGCCTCTTCCTGGTCATGGGTGATGAAGAGGAAGGTAATGCCGACGCGTCGTTGCAGGCTCTTCAACTCGCTTCGCACCTGTTTGCGCAGGTTCGGATCGAGGGCGGAAAGCGGCTCGTCGAGCAGCAGGACGTCCGGTTCCAGAACGAGCGAACGGGCGAGCGCCACTCTCTGCCGTTCGCCGCCGCTTAGCTGCGCGGGAAAGCGCGACTCCTTTCCGGTCAGCCGGACCATTCCGAGCGCGTCCGCAACCCGCTTCTCGCGCTCTGCCGTCCGCATCTGCGCTTTGTGCCGGAGTCCGAACTCGATGTTCTCTCTCACGGTCATGTGAGGGAACAGGGCGTAGTTCTGAAAGACGGTGCTGACGTTGCGGGCGTACGGAGGAAGCCCGCGCAGCGACACGCCCTTGAGCAGGACATCACCGTCGGTAGGCTCCTCGAATCCCGCGATCAGGCGCAGGGTCGTGGTCTTGCCGCACCCCGACGGTCCCAGGAGCGAAAAGAACTCGCCCTGCTGAAGGGTCAGCGAGACCCCGGATACGGCTACGTGGTGGTTGGCGTAGGATTTGGAGAGCTTTCGCAGCTCCAGGACGGCATCCATTTTTTATTTCAAATGGTATCGCAGAATGGCTGCGGGACGGACATTCACCGGAGCTTCTCGAATACCATGGGCGGGACTGCTGGTTCGAGCGGAGCGAGGAGCGTTGAGATCTCGCCGCGCTCATTCATCTGAAACTGGTAGTAGCGGCCCCGCGTTTCCGAACCGGTCGCCTCAAACACGTCATAGTGTACGTGCCGCAAGGGAATCGTGAGGGCAGGGAAGACAAGCTGCAAACTCCCGCCCGCCTGCTCGACTCTCACTTTTCCGATGGCCGGATGCACGTACTCCCCGACGAAGTCGGACAGCGGGTGCGTGGTTGCTCTCGGCTTCTCAGCCGTGTTCCTGCTGGCTGGCGTCGCAGAGGGCTTGGGCAACGGAAGAGGCGGAGGAGTGCCGTTAAGAAGACGGCGCACAATTCGCGGGCCGATCGTTCCTGGCAGCGAAGTATTGGACAGGTTCGCGAGCACAATGGCGCCCACCCGTTCCTGAGGCACAAAACCGACCCAGGCAATGAAGCCTGTGATCGAGCCGCTGTGCTCTATGAGTTTGCGATCTTCGAGCCTGCGGATCGACCATCCGAGGCCATAGGTGGAATCCTCGTTGATGACGATCTGCGGGCGGTGCATCTCGGCCATCTGCCTCCGCGAAATGATCTGCTTTTCTCCAACGCGGCCTTCGTTGAGGTGGAATGCGACATATTTTGCCAGATCGACTACGTTGGAATTGACCGCGCCGTTCGGGCCGACTCCAAACCGCTGGTAGTTATAGAAGGGCACCTCGGCGGCCCGATTGCCTTGCTTGAAATAGGGCCTGGCGAAATCCGGCTGCTTTTGCATGTCAAGGACGGATGTGCTGGAGGCGGTCATGCCAAGAGGCGCGAACAGACGGTCCTCCACAAGCTTCTCCCACGTGGAGCCGGCAACATGTCCGGCGAGATATCCGGCGGCTACATACATCAGATTTTGATACTGATACTTCGACCGGAAACTCGCGCTCGGCTCCAGGTACCTCAGCCGCCGCATCAGTTCCTCCCGTGTCAGCGGTACTGCGAACCGGATGAAGTCGTGTCTTGGCAGCCCGGTACGGTGGCAGAGCATGTCCCTCACCGTAGTGAGCTTTGTGGCGACCTCATCCATCAGCTGAAAATCGGGAAGGTATTCGCGGACCGGAGTGTCCCAGTCGAGCTTGCCCTCATCGACGAGAATCGCAACCGTTGCCGCCGTGAAGCTCTTCGTAACAGACCCGACCGCGAAGACTGTATTTTCGGTGACCGGCAGTCTGCGTTCGAGGTCGCGGTATCCGTAACCTCGGGAAAAGGCAAGCTTTCCGTCCTCTATGATGCCAACCGCGACGCCGGGCACCTGCCCGGCCTTACGTAGCTGTTCTACCTCGGCGTCGAGCTCTTCGATGGCCTTCCGAAGGTCGGCAAGAGCGTCAATCGGAGCCAGCGCGAACGCCAGGCACAGGATCCACACTCGAGTCATGAATTCACTATTGTAACCGCTCCGCGGCTACTCGCCCTGATAAATACAACCCGAAGTGCAGGTCTCGTGAACGACGATTTTCGACAGGAGGGGAAGGGAGGGTTTCAGGCGGCGCCAGATCCAGCGAGCCAGGTTTTCCGAGGTGGGATTTTCAAGCCCTTCGACGTCGTTCAAGCAGTAATGATCAAGCTGCTGGAACAGCGGGTCGAAGGCGCGCTTCAGATCCGCATAATCCATTACCCAGCCGCTTTCGGCTCCAACTTCGCCACGCACGTGCACTTCGATCCGGAAGGAGTGGCCGTGCATGCGCCGGCATTTGTGCCCCTCGGGAACGTTGGGCAGCCAGTGCGCGGCCTCGATCGTAAATACCTTAAAAATCTCCATGGAACGCGAAAGGGCGATCCAGGTCCACCGGACCGGATCGCCCCCGAAACACCCTGCTACTCAATACTCTTACTTCACGGAAGCAAAGCGCTTTTCGACGCTCTGCCAGTTCACGACGTTCCACCACGCATTGATGTACTCCGCGCGGCGGTTCTGATACTTCAGGTAGTAGGCGTGTTCCCAGACATCCAGCCCAAGGACCGGGAAGAAACCGTCCATCAGCGGGGAATCCTGGTTTGCAGTCGAAATAATTTCCAGTCCGCTGCCGGGTTTCGCCACCAGCCACGCCCAGCCCGAGCCGAAACGCCCGAGGGCCGCGGCGGTAAACTTTTCCTTGAAGTTATCAAAGCTGTTGAAGGTCGAATTGATCGCCTCTGCGAGCTTACCCGTGGGACTGCCGCCGGCGTTCGGACCCATGATCTCCCAGAACATCGTGTGGTTCACGTGTCCGCCGCCGTTGTTTCTCACTGCCGTGCGAATATTCTCAGGAACTTTCGCCAGATTGTTTGCCAGCAACTCTCCCACGGTCAGCTTTTGCAGGTCTGGAGCCGACTCCAGCGCTTTGTTGAGATTCGTCACGTACGTGCCGTGGTGCTTGTCGTGGTGAATCTCCATTGTTTTCGCGTCGATGTAAGGCTCCAGCGCATCAAACGCGTACGGCAGAGCGGGTAGTTCAAAAGCCATCTTTCAGCCTCCTCTTGAATATGTGCGTCGTGTACGGATTTAACCGGCGAAACCGCCTGCACGCTCGAAAGCGCTCGCAAGGCGGAACATACCGGCCTCATCGAAGTGCCTGGTCAGAATCTGCATGCCGACAGGCAATCCCTCGGCAGTCTTTCCACAGGGTACGCTCATGCACGGAATACCGGCAAGGTCACCCGTAATTGTATAGATGTCGGAAAGGTACATCTGGAGGGGATCATTTACCTTCTCACCGAGCCGGAAAGCCGGGAAGGGGGAGACCGGAGTGACGATCGCGTCCACTTCGGTGAAGGCGTTCGCAAAGTCGCGGGCGATCAGCGTCCGGACCCGCTGCGCCTTCAGATAGTAGGCATCGTAATATCCGGAGCTCAGCACGTAGGTGCCGAGCATGATACGGCGCTTGCACTCGGCTCCAAACCCTTCTCCCCGCGTATTACGGTACATGTCCTGCAAAGTCTGCGAGTCGGGCGAGCGTCGCGTATAGCGGACGCCGTCGTAGCGCGCGAGGTTCGAACTTGCCTCGGCCGTGCAGATGATGTAGTAGCAGGCGATCGCATAGTCCGTTGTCGGAAGCGAAATTTCCTGCAGCTTGCATCCGAGCTTGCTGAGAATCTCGATGCCCGCGTTGATGCGGTCTCCAATTTCGTTGGAGAGACCCTTGAAATACTCCTTCGGGAGCCCGATCTTCATGCCGCGGA
Source organism: Bryobacteraceae bacterium (assembly GCA_019686145.1). Classification (GTDB taxonomy): domain Bacteria; phylum Acidobacteriota; class Terriglobia; order Bryobacterales; family Bryobacteraceae; genus JADGHK01. The sequence continues at coordinate 8,167 of JADGHK010000082.1, forward strand.
CATTTTCGTCGAGAACGGCGGTGTAGTCCGGAACCGGGGCCTCGGCAGAAGTGGAATCCATCGGATCGCGCCCGGCGATCACCCGCAGCAGCAGCGCCGAATCATAGACCGTCTTGCTGAAGGGGCCGATGTG
>JADGHK010000083.1 GCA_019686145.1 Bryobacteraceae bacterium
CAAAAGTTTGGCATCACAGAACGCGACCTCGAGAACTATCTAAGCGAAGCCCTGTCAGCGGGTGGGGATTACGCTGACCTTTACTTCGAGTACCTCGCAACCAGCTCCATCAGCCTCGATGAATCGATTGTAAAAAGCGCGACGCAGGGGGTGTCGCTGGGAGTAGGCGTCCGCGTCATCAGCGGAGAGCGGACCGGCTACGCCTACAGCGACGATCTCAGCCCCGACAAGATTCGCAAGGCAGCCCGCACCGCAGCGCTCATCGCCTCCGGCCCTTCCAAAACGATCAAGACGGGCCTCGAGACGGTGAAAACAAAGGACCTTTACCCGGTACTGGTCCCACCGATCGAACGCAGCCTGGAAGAACGGGTGGCTTTGGTGCGGCGAGCAGACGTCGCAGCGCGCGAGTACGATCCGAGGGTTTTCCAGGTACAGGTGTCATACGGCGACAGCCTGCGCCACGTCCTGATTGCTTCGAGTGACGGACGCCTCGCTTATGACCGGCAGCCCATGGCGCGGCTCAACGTCACCGTCCTGGCAAAAGAAGAGCACGGGACGCCGCATCGCGGATATGCGGGAGGGGGAGGGCGCGTCTCCCTCGATCTGTTCCTTACCGAGAAAACGCCGGAATACTTCGCCCGTGAGGCGGCGCGGCAGGCCATCATTCAGTTGAAGGCGGCGGAGACGCCCGCCGGGGAGACGACAGTTGTGCTCGGTCCCGGCTGGCCCGGAATCCTGCTGCACGAAGCGGTCGGACACGGTCTGGAAGCCGACTTCAACAGAAAGGGCGTTTCGGCTTTCTCAAATCGCATCGGCCAGCAGGTCGCCAGCCCGCTGTGTACAGTCGTCGACGACGGCACGATTCCAGGACGCCGGGGTTCGTTGAATACCGACGACGAAGGGGTACCCACACAGCGCAACGTCCTCATCGAGAATGGCATCCTTCGCGGATACCTGACGGATAAGCTCTCCGGGAGGATCATGGGCCGGGCCTCCACCGGCAGCGGACGGCGTGAAAGCTATCAGCATATTCCCATGCCCCGCATGACGAACACCTTCATGCTCGCAGGCGAAAGCGATCCCGAAGAGATCATCCGCTCCGTGAAGAAGGGCATCTACTGCGCCACGTTCGGGGGCGGGCAAGTGGACATCACGAGCGGGAACTTCGTGTTCTCCGCTTCGGAAAGCTACCTGATCGAGGACGGAAAGCTGACGCGCCCGCTTCGCGATGCGACGCTCATCGGCAACGGACCCGAGGCGATGCGCCACATCAGCATGGTTGGCAACGATCTCCGGCTCGACGAAGGCATTGGCATCTGCGGCAAAGAGGGCCAGAGCGTTCCGGTTGGCGTGGGGATCCCCACGGTCAGGATTGATCGGATGACGGTTGGCGGCACCGCCTAGCGGCGTCGCGCGATAGAAAACCATGAGCAATCACCCATACGAAGAGTTGGCGGCCCGCGTGGTGCGCCTGGCGCTGGAGCGCGGGGCTACGGACGCGGAATGCACCGTAGTGGAAGGCGATGAGTTCTCCGTAAACATCCGGATGCAGGATGTGGAGAGCTTGAAGGAGGCGGGATCACGAGGAGTCGGCCTCCGCGTGCTGAAGGGTAAGAGGACCGGATCGGCATACACCTCGGATCTTTCCGATGAGGGAATCGACCGTATGATCCGCTCGGCGATGGACCTTCTGGCGGTCACCACCGAAGACCCGTACGCCGGACTGCCGGAGCCCTCCGAACTCGGTTCGCTATCCGCAGACCTTGGGCTCTTTTCGGATGATGTCTCCCAGCTCAAAACGGAGTTCAAGATTGAGCAGGCCCGCAGGGCCGAGGAAGCGGCGCTTGCATTCGACTCCAGAATCGCGAACTCCGAGGGAGCATCCTTCGACTCTTACACTGGAATCCGCGCCTTCGCCAACTCCCGTGGATTCTGCGGAAGCTACCGGTCAAGCTCATGCTCCATCAGCGCGGTACCCGTGGCCCGGCAGGGCGAATCGATGGAGCGCGACTACTGGTACTCCGTTGCCCGCGGTTATGCCGGTCTTGAAGACGCGGCCGAAATTGGCAGGAAGGCCGCACAGCGGGCGATCCGGCGCCTTGGCGCCCGGAAAGTCGCCACGCAGAAGGCGCCCGTCGTCTTTGACCCGCGCGTAGCCCGCAGCCTGCTCGACAACATCTTCGAGGCAGTCAACGGCGATTCCGTGTATCGAAAAGCCTCGTTCCTCGCCGGCAAGCTCGGGGAGAAAGTTGCGTCGGAGAAGCTGACAGTCATCGACGACGCAACGATTCCTTCCCTCTTCGGAAGCTCGCCCTTCGACGACGAAGGCGTGCCGTCCCGCCGCACGGTGGTGATTGAGAAAGGCGTGCTCAAAAGCTATCTGCTCAATACATATACGGCGCGGAAGCTGGGCATGAAGACCACCGGAAACGCGTCGCGAGGGATCACCGGCAGCGCCGGGATCGGCCACGGCAACTTCTACCTCGAGAAGGGCGCCATTTCGCCCGAAAAGTTGATTGCGTCGGTGAAGAACGGATTCTACGTGACCGAGCTCATGGGTTTCGGAGTGAACACCGTCACCGGGGACTATTCCCGTGGCGCGGCGGGGTTGTGGATTGAGAACGGAGAACTGGCGTATCCTGTGTCGGAGGTCACCATCGCCGGAAATCTGAAGCAGATGCTGTGTGACATCGAAGCCGTCGCCGACGACCTGGAGTTCCGCGGGTCTGTGGCGGCGCCAACCCTGTTGATCCGCGAGATGACCATCAGCGGTCACTGACAATGACGGAACCCCAGCGAAATCTCAGCCGGCGCGGTAGTGCGGCACTCGTAGTTGCGATCGTTCTCACAATCATACTTGTCGCGGGCGGAGCGATCTGGATGTTCTACGCCAGAAGAGGAGGGCGCGAGGCCACACGAACGCTAACGCCCGAAGGAAAGGCCTACGTGCGGAATCTGCCACTGAGTGATGTCGACATGAAAGCCACCGAGAGCTTTCTGGAACAGCAGCTGGTAGAGATTACCGGCAAGATCACCAACAGCGGCGACCGCGCAGTGCGATTCGTGGAAGTCGAGTGCATCTTCTACGATCCCTATCAGAACGTTATCTTCCGGCAGCGCGTTCCAATCGTTCGGGCTCAATACGGTCCGCTCAAGCCGGGCGACACGCGGCCCTTCCGTCTTCCATTCGACGAGATCCCGCCGAACTGGAACCAAAGCCTCCCCCAGATGGTGATTTCACAGTTGGAGTTCGCGGAATAACCGCAGGAGCTTCTTACGATGGCTCAAGTTCTGCTTGTTGAGGACGACCGCGACCAGTTGGAAGTTCGGAAGCTTCTGTTAGAGCGGGAAGGCCACGCCGTCGTGACGGCGATGACCACTGAGGAGGCTTTGCGGCACGCAAAGGAACGCCAGGTCGATCTTGTGCTGATGGACCTACGGCTCCCGACCGCCGAGGACGGTCTCCGGCTGATCCGCGCCTTGCGAGAACACGACGCACAACTGCGGATTCTGGTGATGAGCGGCTGGACGGAGGACCTGATGAAGGCCCCCGAAGCGGCGATGATCGACAAGTGCCTGCGGAAGCCCGCTCGCTCCTCGCAGATCATCGGCGCGGTTCGAAGCCTCTGCCGCGCTTCAGGTGGGTAATGGACCTCAGCGAACTGGAAAAGAAGCTGGAGACCGAAGGCAGCCTCGCTTTAAAAGTGAAAGTCATTCCGAAGAGCCAGCGGACCGAGATCTCGGGCTGGATGCAGGACGGCGCCCTCAAAATCAAAGTAGCAGCGGCGCCGGAGAAGGGCCGCGCGAATGCGGCACTGTGCGCCTTTCTCGCCCAGGCGTTCCGTGTTCCTCAACGCAACGTGGAAATCATCGCGGGCGAAACCTCGCACTCCAAGCAGATCCGCATCACTCGCCCGGCGCGCTGAGACGCCTCAGCGTCCCGGCTCCCTCACCATCACCATCCGCAAGCCTTCAAAGCGGACAAGGTGGGAAAATTCATCGAGCTTTGCGAGAAGCTGCGGATGGGTCTTGGCGCGAAAGACGCTGAGATCCGGATCTCGCAAACTGAGCCGGATGATAAACAGGGGCGTCCATTCATCGGCATCGAATGGATCGTCAAGGAGCATGACGCTCGAATCCTTAGGAAACCGGAACTCAGACATCTGGTCGATCATGGCGTCGATTCGCGCCGCGTGGGGAACATTCCAATCGAACATCCGGGGCCGGTGCGGCGCAAACACCAGGGTCAAGGCAACAGCAACCGCGGCAGGCGCCGCAACGCGGATCCAGGCCTCTGATATGAGCTGGCGGCCCGAGGCACGGATGGATATTGCTTGAATCCCCGTGCGGATCGCGCGTACCAGGATCTCCGCGAAGTAGAGCGCGAGCCCGAACACAGGCAGATACAGGGCAAACAGCCCCCTCGGGAGAATGAAGGCAAGGGGAAGCTCGCCGATGAGAAACATCCCCAGCCCAAAGAGCATGGCCCGCGACCGCAGCCGCAGCGCAATCAGCAGCATTACTGCAACAGACAAGGCGATCGAGCGGAAGCTTGCGGCGGAAGGGTCCATCAGGAGGAGCTGGCTGATGTACCACCGCCAATTGCGTCGGTATACCTCCAAGGAGAAGACAGGCGTATATGCCTCGTTTCCGACATAAGAAGGAACAGCAGCGCGGGACCAGGCGAATATGCCGGCGATGGCCAGGAGAAGCACCGCCGGACGGCCTTCCCTGGCGACCCACCGTAAGGCCGCACGAAGCGACAGCTCCTTCGAAGGATGCCATATCGCCTCGTAGAGCAGAAGCAATACCGGCAGCGTAACCGCCACTTCCTTCGACCCAAGAGCAAGGATGAACAAACCTGCCAGCACAAAGATGTTCGACAAGGCAGGAAGCGCGCCCCTCATCCGGATCCGCAGGTAGTACCCGAAGCACGCAAAGAAAAACGTGTACGCGAGGACGTCGTAGACTGTACCCGAGCTGTAGTAGAGGTCAGCCATCCGCACATGGAAGCTGTTCAGGAGCGCGGTAAGCCACCCGGTCTCGGCGGATTCGGAGATGAGGGAGGAAACCCAATAAGCCAGGACGATGTTGAGAGCGAGGAAAACCATGCAGACCGCACGGTAAGGGAAAGGATCCAGACCGGCAAACGCAAAGATGCCGCGGTAGAAGAGGGCGCCGGCCGGACGGTAAAAAGGCTCAAAGAAAACGACGGCGGACTTGAGCACGAGACCAAGAGGGGCCGACCATGCCCCGTACAGGTTCATCAGATCGTCTGGCGTGAACCGTGCATGGATCCCGTCTCCCGCATTCCATAGAAAGAAGCAGAACACGATGACGGCGGACACGGCCGCGGCGAACCTGTCCTGCGCTGGTTTCGTTCTCATCGCGGCGACGGTCCCGCTGCATCCAATCGTGACTGCCTGCGCTCGAGAACCATCTCCACAAGCTCCTCCATCCGGTTGACTAACAGATCTGGAGGATCTGCTTCGAACCCCTCCGGCTGAAATCCGTAGGTAACCCCGCAGCAGAGAATACCCGCATTCCGCGCCGTGCGGACATCCACCGCGCTGTCTCCCACCATCATCGCCAGTTGCCGGTCGACGCCGGATTCTTCGAGCAGCATCTCCACGCCAACCGGGTGCGGCTTCTTGTGCTCAAAGCTGTTGCCCCCGTAGATTTGGAAGAAATGCGAGCCGACCCCGAGCCCGGCGAGGATGTCCTTGCTGATTCCGACCGGCTTGTTGGTGAGCACCGCCATCTTGACGCCGTGCTCGCGCAACCGGTCGAGCGATTTCCGCACGCCCGGATACAGCCGCGTATGGTCCAGCATGTGCTTCCGATAGTAGTCCAGAAAGTAGTCGAGAGCGCGCTGCACATCATCCTCGGATGCTTCGGGTCCCATGGCCCGGCGTATCAGGACGGGCGCTCCGCTGCCCACATACGTTGCGATCAGTTCGTGTGAAAGCGGCGGCATCCCCATAAAATTGCGCGTAGCGTTCACGGAGTGCGCCAGATCAAGCTGGGAATCGATCAGCGTCCCGTCCAGATCAAAGATAAGAAGGTCCATTACTGTATAGGATGCAACAGCGTGGAGGGACTCGGCCGCCGCGGCGAGAATCCGGCGTCAGATCTGATGTGTCGGCAGGCGCTGGACGCCCTTGCGCAGCATCTTTGACCACGTCTTCTTGACGTGATCATAGCTTGCGGCGAAGCCGTCTCTGAGTTCCCGAGGAGCAATCGCAGCAAGGACAGAAGCCGCTTCGATGACGTAAGGTGACAAGCGCGATTGCACCACCGCGGAAGGAGGCGGACCAGGAGTAAACGCCATGATCGCCATCAGGAGGGCGATGGCAATCAGGAGTCCGCGGACGAATCCGAACGCGCCTCCTACGGCACGGTCCAGCCAGCCGAGGCCAGCCGCTTTGAAGAGCTTCGAGACGATCCACCCAAGAAGTGAACCTGCAATCAGCGCCGAGGCCAGCACGGCGAGGAAGCCAAGCAGATTCGCCAGCGGCCGCGAACTGACAATCGGAGTAAACAGGGATCCGGCCGTCCCATAGAACCATACGCCCAGCACGATGCCCGCGACAGCAGCGGCGATGCCGATCCCCAGCCGGGCGAAGCCCTTCATTACACCCGTGATCACCGAGATCGCAATCACACCGCCAAGCAGGATATCCAGCCAGTTCACAGAGACTTTCCGGTTAGCGCCCGATAGGCTTCCTTGTACTTTTCACTGGTCCGAAGCGCGACGTCCGGAGGCAGCGCCGGTGCCGGCGGCTGCTTGTTCCAATGAATCGATTCCAGATAGTCGCGCACGTACTGTTTATCGTACGACGGCTGCGGGCCGCCGGGCTTCCAGCTTTCCCGAGGCCAGAATCGGGATGAGTCCGGCGTCAAAACCTCATCGGCCAGCGTCAGCTGGTCACCGACAAAACCAAACTCGAACTTCGTGTCGGCGAGAATGATTCCCCTCTGTTCGGCATATGCTGCCGCTCGCCGGTAAATCTCGAGCGTCAGGTCGCGCAACCTGGAGGCGAGTTCCGCGCCCACAAGAGACACGACACGGTCGAAGGAGATGTTTTCATCGTGTCCCGACTGTGCCTTGGTCGCTGGCGTGAAGATGGGCTCGGGCAGGCGGTCGCTCTCGCGCAGTCCGGGAGGAAGCGCGATTCCGCAAACCGCCCCGGTCTGTTTGTATTCCTTCCACCCCGAGCCGGAGAGATAGCCGCGAGCCACGCACTCCACGTCGATCATGCGCGCCTTATGGACGAGCATCGACCGCCCCTCCAACTGATCCCGATAGCGCGGCAGCGGCTCCGGGTATTCGTCAACGCACGCCGTGATCAGATGGTTCGGGACAACCCCGGCCAGAAAGTCAAACCAGAAAAGGGAAATCTGAGTGAGGACGCAGCCCTTGTCCGGAATCCCCGAGCCGAGAATGTAGTCGAAAGCCGAGATGCGATCTGTCGCGACGATCAGCAACTTGTCATCGCCAACGCGATAGATGTCACGCACCTTGCCGCGTCCGGCCAGTTCGACCTCGGGGATCCGGGTTTCCAGCAAAATTTCGCTCATGACGACGCCCGGGCAGCCAGCGCCCGCGCCCTGCTTGAAGATTGGTGCATCAACCCGCTGTTGTAGCACGGGCCGGACGGCTGGACAACTCAGGAGATCCGGACAAGGGGCAGACTGCCTTATCGGAAGACGACGCCGAAGCGGAACTCTCCGAAGCCGCTGAGATCATAGCCGCCGGGGTATCCGCGGAACTCCGCACGCAGGCCGATACGCGGCAGCATCCAGTAGTGCACTCCACCCCCAACGTTCGCCCACAGGCCGGTTGCGTCGTTCTTATGGCCGATTGAGAAGCCCGCCGTCAGAAACGGATCCAGCCGCCGCAGCTCGACCGGAAGATGAAAACTGATGTTGCCGGAGCCGATGACTCCGTTGCCGTCCTTTGCAATTCCGCCAATCTCGCCGCCCATCGTAACGCGCGGCGCGACCCTTCCTTCGCCGCCAATCCCGTAACGGAAGGCTTCGCCAACACCGCCTCTCCCACCTCCGAAGGTGCCTCCGATGAATCCATATCCGAATGATTGCTGCGCAAAAGCGCCGCCAGTGCCAAATACAGTAAGTGCAAAAACAAACAAAACGATGCGTTTCATAGATTGCTATGCACTCACTCTACCTGATCGTGCCTCAGCAACCTACTTCACGTTTGTAAACGGGAATGCATTCA
>JADGHK010000084.1 GCA_019686145.1 Bryobacteraceae bacterium
CGAAGAGTTTTCTGCCGATGAAGGGCTGCTCTATGCCGAGTTGGATCTCGGCGCTTGCGTGGAACCCAAACAGTTTCACGACGTGGTCGGCCAGTATAATCGATTTGATGTCTTTCACCTGAAAGTCGACCGCAGGCGCCTTCAGCCTATCGAATTTATCGATCACGGAGCGAATGAGATTGCGGCGGGCAGCCTTTTCGGCTCGCATGCTTGTGTTTCGGCGCAGGGTGATCAGAACGCCGGTTCCGGCGGCGAACGAGAGTAGGCACGAACCGGGCCTCTGCGCGCTCCCGCCATTCCCCGGCTAACAAAATACGCTTGCTGATCCGGTAGCGGTTCTGCGAAAGTAAGGGGCGATGAAGGCCATTTCGCCCTGGCCCCCTACGCGACCACGCCGACTTGGCTAGCAAAAACCGAAAGAAGAGCGCGAGGAGCAGACATGAGCGACGACGCATTTCTGAAAGATAAGATTTTCCGTCCCATCGCCGACCGAGTGAAATCTCGAGGGGAGGACTCCCTCAAAGATTTCACAAGATTCGTCAAGTCAGGTATTGAGGGATGGCTCAAGGTTGAAGCTGTGCAAGCACTGGGTTCTCGCGTCAGAAAACTTCAGAACAAAGGCCCCGACCTAGAACTTGAAACAGACGATCCTATTAAACTTTTTATCGAGCTTAAAGCGGCAACCGATTTTAATATCAAATGGATAACGCAAGATCTTTACAAATATCTAAGAGAACAAGAATACAAAAATGCACGATTGTTTTGCCTGTTTCTTGGGGCTGATAAAGACATTTCCACCAAGCTTAAACGCCTCTCGGGCCAAGCCGCAGTGATTGCTTATCGGCGCTTTATGGCCGGTAATGACGAATGGATCATTGGATTAATCGGCCCGTGCCCATGAGCAAATAGCGACCGCGACACAACAAAGGCGGGCCCGCCTGCGGCACAGCCGCGATAACCGGGGGGGCCGTAGCCGCAAATAACCGTAAAAGCTAGGTGTTCACAAATCGTTAACGAACAATTACACTCGCTCGGGCTCGTAAGCTTGCGCAAACCCATCGTCGGCAAGGTTGCAGAGGCGCGACATTCGGGCAGAGCAGACGGCCCAGACAGCGGCCGAGAGGTCTTTTCGAAAGGTGAGGGCGGTATGATCCACGGATAACCTGAGGTATGGCGAGTGATAGAGCAAGCTATTTCGCTCGGCCTATCTGGCGAGTGCTGCACTGGCTTGCTTGGCTGATCGGCCGGAACCGAAAGTATGAACGCGACGGTCTGACTGAGCATGCTGTTCACGGACAGGCCGTCGAAGGCCCTGTCCGTCCCGAACCGGACCCTTCCCCCGGAGGGGTTTCAAATCCCACGTGGGATGGCGAAGGAGCTCCACCCACTCCGGGAGATAAAGGTGAGGAGACGAAGGGGCCAACTATTCCTCCCGGGAAGAGAGGGGGGTGCGCTCGTGGGGGCGGTGCGCAAGGCAAGGGAGAGCGAGGGCCTCGTAAGGGATCGCATCTTAAATCACAACCAGAAATCGTATGTTGGAAGAAGGCACGCGAGTGGGTTGTTGGTGTGGAGATTCCAGAGGGGATTTCGCAAACCGGGAATATCTCTGTTTTCCAATCTGACAATTCGTTATCCGAAGACCGTTCACACGCCGGATGCTACCCTCTTGCGACACTGAACACCGCGATAAAGGTCGAGATAAGAGACACCGCTGACAATTGGAGCATTGATATCCCCTTGGGGAATGATCCCTGCATCCTCTTCAAGCTCAGCGGTAGGGGGCTGGAATACGGCCGCAAAGTTACGCGGGTTTCCTCAGGCTTGTATCTGGCCATTGCTCCGCAAGCCTGGCGTAGAGACGAAGCGAGGGCGGCAAGCATGCCGACTACGGCCGAACCCGTCTTTCTTGATGGCTATATGGCGCATTTCTTTAATCTGCATGACGAGGAATCTCGCTGCATTGCATTTCTCGATGGTCACGACAGGTCGATCACCGTCGGATCGCCCTGCCCGCAGTTCAGCCTTCTCGGTGACGAAATCCAAGACGCAAGCGAGCAGTTGGGGCCGCTTTTCGGAGGATCGCCGCCCAAGATTACCATCGAAAACGGACAATGGTCGGAAATCCGAACGATTGTGGTGGGTCAAGAGGGTAGCGGTCGGCGGCGGTGGCGGGATAGTTTCGAACCCAAAGCAGATCAGGCACAACAGGAGTTGCCTAACGAGATCCTCAAGCGAAAGGCCGGTTGGTATTTTCTCCGCTTTTACGATTCAACCGGCGCGCTGCTCGACAGCCTCGATTTCCGCTTTGTTGCAGGGCTGAAGCAAATTCCCATTGCAACTGCCGACCCCGTCCCCCCTCCGGGTGGGCACGTGGCACAGACGGTCGAGATCCTGCACGATGCCGGCTACAAGGTGATGCCCGCGGCGCATGAATCCCCGGATGTCACGGTAGAACACAGCAGTGAAAAAACGATCTTGACAATACCGCCGACGGCCGGGTGCGACTGCACGCGTTGGCGAATTCAGCCGCTCAATAGCGGTGGAAATGGAGTCGAGTTTACGCTCCTCATCGAGCGATTCTGGTGGGCACGCAGCACGGATGACAAAGAACCCGGCCGGTGGGGAGATAGATGCGTAGAGCTTACCCCTGAAGATTTCACTGCCGCATCGGGTAAGGCTATTTGGCTGCGGCTTCCGAAACCGAGGTGGGCCAACAACATCTTCGCCGGTTTTACGAAGGAGCGTGCGCGGAAGTTACCGGTGAAGGTAACAGAGAGAGACGTCTGCATTTCGCTACCTGATTTTTCAGGCGCGCAGGAACTTGACGGCAGAGCCGGCAAGTGCAGCTTCTGGGTCTGGTTGGAGACTAAACACGGCGATTATGAGGTCCCTGTAGCTCAAGTCTATCAACATGTGATAAGGTGGGGGAGATATAAAACCGCCATAGCAAAAGCTGGATTGCAAACAGGATCTGGCGATATCAAAGTCAACGGGATGCTTGTTGATCAGTACTTCCGTCACGCCCCGCGCAAAGCACAGCTCTTCCTGCGGAAATTTTGCGCATTGCCGGAGGTTAAGCGGATCTTATCGGAACTGGATATCGATGTCACGATTTGGGGCAGCAACCCAACGACTATCAGGCAGACGAAAGCTGCGGTCCATGCGATGGCTCGAGCTTTGTGGACTTACGACCACAAACTCAAGCGGGTGTTGAGACAAGCGGGGTTTGGAGGCACCCGTGTACCACGGAAGCCGAGAAGATGAAAGGTGAAAGATGAACCAGATAAATCTCTCGACTGAGATCGAAGAAAGATACCGTCGCTATCTGCAGACGACGTTTTACTTCAAGGATCCCGTTCTGCGACAGTCTTTCCAGGAAGCCCTCAATGCCGGACACCTCAGTAAGGGCCCTTATCTGGAAGCAACACAGACGTTCAAGAAGGGAACAACGCCTTCGGCCTTGTTCGAAGAGTTGGTACAGCACGCGCTTGATCAGGGTTTTCTTAAAGCCATAGAGGGCGAACGGCCACTTTATCGTCATCAGGAACAAGCCATCCGGTCGGTGTCCGGTGGCCGCAATGTCGTTGTGGCGACGGGCACGGGTAGCGGCAAGACCGAGGCTTTTCTTTACCCGATACTGCTGCACTTGTACCGGGAATTCGAAGCCGGCACTCTGGGCCCGGGAGTCCGAGCGCTGGTGCTCTACCCGATGAATGCCCTGGCCAACGACCAACGCGAACGACTCGGCGAAATTTGCAAGCGACTGAAGGCAGAGAACTCACCCTTCCACATCACATTCGGTCAATACATCGGCGAGACGCCCGAAGACGCGAACGACTCCCAGCGCCACGCTCGTGATCATATGTTCCAACGCGATGAGAAGGGACATTCCATCATAAAAAACGGGCGAGTTCTGCACGGAGAACTTGTCCTTCGTTCCGAAATGCGAACTACCCCTCCGCACATTCTTCTGACCAATTACTCGATGCTGGAGTATTTGCTGCTTCGCCCCGATGACAGTCCTTTGTTCGACGAAGGGCAATCACGGTGGTGGACATTCCTGGTGCTCGATGAGGCGCATCAGTATCGGGGTGCGAAGGGTATTGAGATGGCGATGCTGCTACGCAGGCTCAAGCAAAGGCTGCGAGAGGGCGGACGAGAAGGGCCATTTCGGTGCATTGCCACAAGCGCGACACTGATCGGTGGCGATGAAGACAAGCCAGCGGTTGCAGAGTTCGCGGCCCAGCTCTTTGGGGAACCTTTTGATCCCGGCGACGTCATTCTTGGTGAGATCGAGCCGATTCCGGGATCGGGGCCAGAGCGATTCAGCCGTGACGGTTACCGCATTCTGTCGCAAGCTCTCGAGGGTAATAGCGGGCAGGCTGTGGCGCAGCTCTTCTCCTTTGCCGGCAGATACAACATTGCGGTCCCGGCTGACGAAGAACCTGCAAAAACACTGGGAAGATTGTTGCAGCACGACAAACGCTCGGCAGACCTGCGGAGACTTGTTACAGGCACCCCTACTGATGTGCGAACGATCACAGATCAGGTGTTTGACGATCTTTTGGAGCCGGACCGAGCTGAGGCTCTGTCCGAATTGCTTGCGCTCCTGTTGCGCGCGGAAGACCCGCGCACAGGCACGCGGCTGCTTTCAGCCCGTTACCACCTGTTCCTTAGATCGTTGGAAGGGGCGTTCGTCTCGCTCCATCCTGACAAGAAAGTTGTGCTCGATCGGCGCGGGGAGGGAGATACTGCGCTTTTTGAGATCGGTTTATGCAGAGAATGCGGCCAGCATTACCTCGTGGGCAAGATCAACGAGGACAAGAAATTGGTAGAGGCGGTTCGCGACCCGGGCCGCGAAGATTTCGGTGCGACATTTTTTCTGCCTATGGAGGGCCATGCGTTTGAAGAAGACGACGGTGACTCCGAACAAGGCGGGCACCGCAGAGGCACAAAATACAAACTATGCTGCCGGTGTGGCGAGATTCGTCCGGCGTCCGAGCAACTCCATTGTGGGCATGGAACCGAGATCGAGCTTCTGGAACAGGAACAGGCAAAAGAGAAGGAAGACCAGGTCCCTCGCTGCGTGGTCTGCGGCTATCAAGCGCGCGACCCTGTGCGTGAAGTCGTCCACGGCACCGACGGCCCACACGCCGTGATCGCGACGACCCTTTACCAGGAACTCCCGGAGGCCCGACGGAAGGTGTTGGCCTTCGCCGACGGCCGCCAGGAGGCTGCTTTTTTCGCTTGGTATCTCGAGCACTCGTACAAAGACATTCTCGCGCGGAACCTGATTCTAAGGGTGGTCCAGAATCAGATATCGTCTGAAGGGTCATCCTTGCAGGATCTTGCGAGAGGTTTGTGCAAAGACTATCAGCAGAAGAACATATTTCCACCGGCAACTAGCGAATCGAAATTACATCGCGAGGCCTGGCTGGCGCTCTACCGGGAGTTTCTGACCGACGAGCCTCGCATCTCGCTTGAGGGTGTCGGCCTAGTGCGGTGGGCAATCAAGTGGCCAAGTTGGTTCAAGGTACCCGAGGTGCTCACGAAGCCGCCCTGGTCCCTAACGACCGAAGAAGCGCGCGATTTGCTCTTCGTCCTCCTGGACACAATGCGTGCGGATCGCGCCGTTGAGCTTCGCGCTGAAAACGAGGTCTCGCTAACTTGGAACGAACTGTTGCTTCAGGCGCCGCAGATGTGCGTATCATTTGTCGAGAAGGCCAGACTGAGAAGCGGAGAGCGCGCATGGGCGGGCAAAACCGGAAGGCGGGTCAACTTCCTGGCAAAGCTCTATCGGCGCATCCATCCTGAGGCGTCCGAACCAGAGGCGGTCGATGCGGCGCTAGGGGTGCTGAGAACACTCTGGGGTGCGTTCCAAAAATACGACAATCAGGCGCCCGCAGCAAGTGACCGTTTGCTCGTTCGTGTGAATGACGCGCGCAGACTGAATCCGGACTGGTGGCGACTCCGCTCCATAAGCGCGGATGAGCTTATCTTTCGGTGCGACACGTGTGGTCGTGTCCAGGCAGTATCCGTTCGTGGTGTTTGCTCCCGACATCGTTGTCCGGGCACGCTGCAGTGCATGCGAAGAGGGGAACGAGAGCCCAATCACTACGGGTTTCTATACGAAGAGGACCTTCCCGGTATGCTACGTGTGGAAGAGCATACAGCACAGCTCGAAAACGAAAAGGCGCGGGAGTTTCAGCGTGAATTCCGCGAAGGCAAGATCCACGTCTTGAGTTGCTCAACGACGTTCGAACTCGGCGTGGATCTCGGTGATCTGGATACCATTTTCCTGCGCAATGTGCCACCGGAGGCGTTCAACTACACCCAGCGCGTCGGACGCTCAGGACGTCGGGGCGGGTACCCGGGGTTCGCGATCACGTACTGCAAGCGCGGGCCGCATGATCTCTACCACTTTGCCGACCCGCAACGGATGCTAATCGGGGAAAGTCGGGCACCTGCTTTGGTTATACAAAATGAAAAGATCATCACCCGCCATATGGTGGCAGTGGCCCTGTCCTTCTTTTTCAGAGCCAACCGAAAGTTTTTCAATGTTGAGGGACTATTCAGGAATCTGGCTTCACCTTCGGGGGTGAGTGATTTCAAGGAATTCCTCCGAAATAACCGATCTCAAGTGGAAAAAACGCTTTGCCACATTCTGCCTACTGAAGTCACGACCCGGATAGCACTAGGTGATGGAAGCTGGATCGAGAAGATTGCTGGCGAAGACAGTCGCTTTGCCTTGGCCGAGGCGGAAGTCTCGAGCGACTACAAAGCGGTCAGACGTCTTGAGGAGAAAGCGCGGAAAGATAGAGACTATAGAACCGCCCAATGGGCAAAAGGGCGCGCTGAGACAATCGCGAGCGAGGACGTGCTTTCGTTCCTTTCACGAAAAGCAGTGATCCCCAAATACGGCTTCCCCGTAGATGTGGTGGAGCTGGACACGCAACGAACCCAGCAAAACCAGGAAGCATCCCAAGTCTCGCTCCAAAGGGATCTCAGTATCGCCATCTCGGAGTTTGCCCCGACCAGCAAATTGGTGGCGAACAAGAAAGAGTGGATCTCCTACGGCTTGAAGAAGGTTGCGGAAAAAGAGTGGGACCGAAGGTCATATGCGCGCTGTGCATCCCACAATGTGTTCTTGCAGTGGAAGGCGGGTGAGTCTTCGCCAGGGCAACTGCCATGCGGTTGTAGGCTGCGGACACTCAACTATGTTATCCCACAGTTCGGGTTCATAACAGATAAGGACAAGCCGAAGGAGCCGAAGGCCCGTCCGCCCAGAGTCTTCTCGACACGACCGTACTTCGTGCGGCCGCTGACAGAAGCGGAACGTGTTGAGCTGCCGACCCATTCACCGATGGTATCAGTCGCAAAGGCGTCGCCCGGGCTCATGGTTGTGCTCTGCGAAGGGCGTAAAGGTGAAGGTTTCTATCTTTGCAGGGATTGCGGAGCGGGGTTCCGCGATAACCAGTCCCGACCGCACAAGACCCCGCAGGGTCAAGAATGCTACGGCGGACTGGACAACGTGTCGCTCGGGCACGAATTCGTGACTGACATTCTCCAGTTGCAGTTTCGGCGGGCTCCAACAGACGGAGTAGACACCGTATCCTTTGCACTTTCGCTCGCGTACGCCATCGTAGAAGGTGCGGCGGAAGCGCTCGGGGTTCCGTCAACGGACCTCAATGCCACTGTAAGGCACGTCAGCCAGTCTATGCCGCCGATCATTCTTTACGACAACGTTCCCGGTGGCGCAGGGTTGGTTGCCAGGCTGGAGAGTGAGGAGGTGCTGAAGGACTGTCTGCATGCTGCCTACAAGAGGGTGAAAGGCGGTTGCGGCTGTGCCCCGAACACAAGTTGCTACGGTTGCTTGCGTGATTACCGCAATCAGTTTGCCCACGACGTGCTCCAGCGAGAACCTGTGAGAGCTTACCTGCACGATGTGCTGGGCCGGTGGGGGGACGGCGAGGCCGGGGAGAGATGAGGTCCGCAGGCGAGCGTCCGCTCGGCGAGAGGGGAGCGGGGCGCAAGGGGTGAGGCGAGGGCTCGCCGCCCGCGCCGCGCCGGTTTTCCCGTCCGCCGGCGGAGGCCTTGATTTCGCTTATGCCGACGCTCGGATTTGAACCGAGGACCTACTGATTACGAATCAGTTGCTCTACCGCTGAGCTACGTCGGCCCAAGTCATGCCCTTCCTGCCAAGA
>JADGHK010000085.1 GCA_019686145.1 Bryobacteraceae bacterium
CCACAGCGGACCGCGCGCCACACTCACCTTACAGGAGGTCTCCTCCCGCGCCTGAATATCATAGCGAGGATCGGTAAATAACCATGAACCATCCCGGGCAAGGAGGAGTAAGGCGTTGCTTCCGGTGAAACCTGTCAAATACCGTACGTTCGGCAGGAAGGAGACGAAAAGGGCGTCAATGCCGGCTTCTTCGATCCGGGAGAGAACTTGTTCCGTACGCTTTTGAAGGTCGATGGGCAATAAGGAATTGTAACATCCGCCTATCGACTTCCGCAGATACGGTAACCAGCGAATCGGGACTAAGGAGTAAGCAGTAGCTTTCCTGTTGTCTGACGACCCTCGAGCGCCCGGTGGGCATCCGCAGCGTTCGCGAGCGGGTAGGTCGCGCCGATTTGCAGCTTCAGCTTACCGGCGGCAACCCAATTCAGGACGTCCGTGGCGCGCCATTCAAGCTCCTCGCGGGTAGCCGTATAGTCAAACAGCGTCGGCCGAGTCAGGAAGAGGGATCCCTTTTGGCTGAGCAGAAGCGGCTCGACTGGCGGTACCGGGCCGCTGGCATTGCCGAAAGTAACCATCATGCCCCGGCGGCGTATCACATTCAGACTCTTCTGAAACGTGCTCGCCCCGACGGAATCGTACACCACATCGACGCCCTTGCCATCTGTCAGCCGCTTCACTTCCGTTTCGAAGTCCTGCCTGGTGTAGACGATCACCTCATCCGCGCCAGCCTCGCGCGCAACCTTTGCCTTTTCGTCGGTGGAGACGACGGCGAGGACGCGCGCCCCGCGCAGCTTGGCCATCTGAACCACAAGCCGTCCTGTTCCGCCCGCTGCCGCGTGGATCAGCGCAGTCTCTCCCTGTTTGAGCGGCCAGGTGGAATGGGTCAGATAGTGCGCTGTCATCCCTTGAAGCATTGCCGCCGCCGCAGAAGGGAAGTCCAGGGTGTCCGGCATGCGGATGAGTTGATTGGCTGGCGCCGCCACATACTCTGCGTAGGAGCCGCGCGCCATGGCCCAGGCCACACGGTCCCCTGCCTTCCACTGCGTGACGTCGGGTCCTACGGATTCCACGGTGCCCGCGCCCTCCAGGCCAAGCGACGCGGGCCAGTCCGACTTGTACAGACCAGTGCGGTGATAAATATCGATGAAATTGACGCCAATGGCCGCAACCTTGACCAGAACCTGCCCCGGACCGATTGCGGGCCGCGGAACCTCCTCCAGCTTCAACTGTTCCGGTCCTCCGGGGCTGTGTACAATGATCGCTCTCATGTGTGAACTCTCCTTCTTAAGTGAACTGCAGCCGCATAGATCACCAGGTACAGCAAGGTAAACGGAAACAGGGCCAGGCGTGCGAGGGTTGGGACCGCCTCCGCCCCGGACATACCCGCGCGATAGAGGAAGAAGTGCCGGATCGTGCGCCAGTTCGAGTAGTCCACCCAGAAGTAGTCGCTGTTTTCGTTCACGATGAACAGCTTTGCCGGCACGCGGGCAGCCAGCATCCACTTCCACTTCGTCATCAGCGGCTCGCCCGAGCAGATGATGCCTATCGTTGTGTACTGATTCCTCTTCAGCTCATTGTAAAGCCTTGCCCTTCCTTCTTTGCCGGCAAAGTCAGCGACACGGTAGACCTTGCCCATGTCGTTGCGAAAGCCGTTTGGCGAACCGGCAAAACAGGTTACCAGATCGATTCGCTTCGTTTCGGGAGTGCTGTAGAAGCCGGGAAGGAGGTTTTCAAACAGGAATCGCGATCCGCTCTCGACCAGCAGTATCCGTTCCGGAGCAGGGATGTGCTTACGGAAGAAGTAGCGCATGTGTGATGCCGGCGGCACGAACATCATGCCGCCTCATGTCGGATCTACACGCCCCAGCAGTAATCTTCGACGGCGCGGTCGATGGTGGCATCGGTTTCGGTAAGACGCATCAACTCCAGGCGAATGGCGTCGAGGAGCGCGTTCCAACTCGCCTCGATGACGTTGTCGGAGACGCCGACCGTGGCCCAGCTACGGCGGTGGTCCGACCACTCAACGAGCACGCGAACTTTCGCTGCGGTCCCCTTTTTCGGCTCAAGCACCCGCACCTTATAGTCCGTCAGGCGCACGTCAGTGATGCTCGGATAGAGCGAGACGAGGCACTGCCGCAGGCAGACGTCGAGGGCGTGGACCGGGCCGTGACCGGAGGCTGTAGCCGAGTGGACTCCGTCCGATGCTTTCAGCGTGACCGTCGCCGTAGAGATCGAGCCTTTGGTTCCGGTCATGCGCGTGGTCACTTCGAAACCAACCACGTCGAAGAAGTTGGCTCCGGGATGCAGGGCTTCACGAACCAGAAGCTCGAAGGTCCCTTCAGCCGCTTCGAGCTCATAGCCCATATACTCGAGGTGCTTAATCCGATCGAGCAGCTCGCGGCGGGCGTCGTCGCTCAGGCGGTCGGCCAGCCCATGCTGCTTCAGCTTATAGAGAATGTTCCCGCGTCCCGAGAGATCGCTGAGGAGGACGCGCTGGCGATTGCCGACTGCCTCCGGGCGGATGTGCTCGTAGGTAGCGGAATCCTTCAGGACTGCGCTCACGTGCACGCCGCCCTTGTGGGCAAAGGCGCTCTGTCCGACGAAGGGCTGGTCTCCCCGAAGCGGCAGGTTCGCCAGTTCCGCAATGAACTTCGCGACGGAGGTGAGATTCGCCAGTTTCTCGGGCCCGATGGTTGTGTGCCCCAGCTTGAGCTCGAGGTTGGGCAGGATCGAGCACAGATTTGCGTTGCCGCAGCGTTCCCCGTAGCCGTTGATACAGCCCTGGACGTGGGTGATACCGTGCTCAACCGCAATCAGTGTGTTTGCGACCGCCGTATCGGAGTCGTTGTGGGTATGAATGCCAAGGACGCCGTCGAAGCGGCGCCGCACTTCTGCGACGATCTCCGCCAGGCGCCCGGGCAGGGTGCCGCCGTTGGTGTCGCACAGGCAGAGGACGTCGGCGCCAGCCTCCTTCGCGGCTTCCAGCGTCCGCAAGGCGAAAGCGGGGTTGCAGATGAAGCCATCGAAGAAGTGCTCGGCATCGTAGATGACTTCCCGGCCGTGCTCCTTGAGAAAGCGCACGGTCTCGGAAATCAGTTTGAGATTCTCCTCCTCGCTGATGCCGAGAGCCCGCTGGACGTGCAGATCCCAGCTCTTCCCGAAGATCGAAACGGTTGGCGTTTGCGCTTCGAGCAGAGCGCGGACGTTGGGATCCTGATCGACACGGTTCTTTGCGAAGCGGGTGGACCCGAACGCGGTGATCCGTGTATGTTTCCAGTGGATCTCTCGGGCGCGGGCGAAGAACTCCTTGTCCTTTGGATTGGAGCCCGGCCAACCGCCTTCGACATAGTCGATCCCCAATTCGTCCAGCTTTTGCGCGATGAGCAGTTTGTCATCGACAGAGAACGAGACGGCCTCGCCTTGCGTGCCGTCTCGAAGGGTCGTATCGAAGGTAAAAATCTTCATGGCCTGGTAACGTTCGGATGAGTTCTTCCCCGCCGCTTAGGAGGCGGTAACCTGGATCTGGTCTTCCGGAACTCCGACTTCCTTCTTCTTCTTGAGGAACGTCATCATTTCGCGCAAGCTGCGGCCTACCTGCTCGATCGGCTGGTTGCGCGCCGCCTCGCGCATGGCAAGGAAGTTTTTGCGTCCCGTCTTGTTCTCATTGATCCACTGGCGAGCGAATTCTCCAGACTGGACCTCGGCGAGGATTTTCTTCATCTCGGCGCGGGTCTGGTCGTTGATGACGCGCGGTCCGCGTGTGTAGTCGCCGTACTCGGCGGTATCGGAAACGGAGTAACGCATGTAGGCAAGACCGCCCTCCTGGATCAGGTCGACAATCAGCTTCAGCTCATGCAGGCACTCGAAGTAGGCAATTTCGGGAGCGTATCCCGCTTCCGTGAGGGTTTCGAAGCCGGCGCGGATCAGCTCGCTGACGCCGCCGCAAAGGACCGCCTGCTCGCCGAAAAGGTCGCTTTCGGTTTCCTCTTTGAACGTGGTTTCGATCACACCGGCCTTCAGGCAGCCGAGGGCAAGCGCGTAAGCCAGCGCCTGCGGAAGCGCCTTGCCGGAAGCATCCTGATGGACGGCGACCAGGCCGGGCACGCCAACGCCCTCCGTAAACAGCTCGCGAACGCGGTGACCGGGCGCCTTCGGAGCGACCATCGATACGTCAACGCCCGCCGGAGGTACGATCTGCCCATAGTGAATATTGAAGCCGTGTGCGAACATCAGGGTCTTGCCGGGCTTGAGGTGCGGAGCGATATCGCTCTGGTACAAGTCGCCCTGAATGTGATCGGCTACGAGAATCATGATCACGTCGGCAGCGGCGGCCGCCTCGGCGGTGGTCATGACGCGAAGACCCGCGGCCTCGGCCTTGGACCAGCTCTTGCTGCCGGAATACAGGCCGACGACAACGTCTAGTCCGGAATCGCGCAGGTTGAGCGCGTGCGCGTGTCCCTGGCTGCCATAGCCGATAATCGCTATGGTCTTTCCTTTCAGTAAACTGAGGTCGCCGTCTGCCTCGTAATAACGCTTAGCCATTCAAAACTCCGTTCCTGATATGAGAATAAACCGCCTCGCCGCTTTTGGGGATTGGGGGCGAAAGGCGCAACTTCCTGTTCTCCAATGACATCGCAACCATGCCGGAACGCGTCACTTCAATTTCGCCATAGCTGCGCATCACTGCAATAAATTCGTCCAGCTTCTCCGGATCGCCTGTGGCTTCGATTGCGAAGCCCTCGAGGGAGGACTCGACGACGCGGGCGGAAAAGATCTCCGCTTCCTTGAGAATCGCAGTCCGATTCTCCTGCGGCGCACGAACCCGCAACAAAACCATATCACGGCACACGGCAGAAGCGTCGGTGAGGTCTGTAGCCTGCAGGACGTTGACCAGCTTGTTCATCTGCTTGATCACCTGTTTCCGCAGATTCGGCTCGACGTCCACTACAATCGTCATCCGCGACAGCTCCGGATCGAGCGTGCGGGCGACGGTGAGGCTTTCGATGTTGTATCCGCGAGCGCTCAGAAGGCCAGTGACGCGCATCAGCGCTCCCGGTTTGTTTTCGAGCAGTAGAGAGATCACCTGTAACATGCTTGCTCCGATCCTCCCGGCGGCTTACTTGGGCAATGCCACTGGCTGTGGGGGCGCGAGTACCATTTCGTTGATTGCGCCGCCGGCTGGAACCATTGGGTACACGTTCTCGTACGGCGACACCTTCACGTTGAGCAGATACGGCCCCGGTTCGCGAACTGCTTCCTCGAGCGCAGGCGCGAGTTCCATCGGGCTCTCGATCGTCCGGCCTTTGAAACCGTACGCCCCGGCGAGCATTTCCACGTTCGGGAAACTGTCCAGCGCGACGGCGGAGAGCCGGTTGTTGTAGAACAACTCCTGCCACTGCCGGACCATGCCCAGATAGCCGTTGTTCATCACGATAATTTTGATGGGCAGGCCGTAATTGACGATCGTTGCAAGCTCCGGGAGCGACATCTGGAATCCGCCATCACCCACGATTGCGAAGACCAGCTTGTCGGGGCGCGCAAACTGAGCGCCGATGGCTGACGGAAGGCCGAAGCCCATTGAACCGAGCCCGCCCGAATTGATCCACAACCTCGGGTGATGGAACCGGATCAATTGCGCGGCCCACATCTGATGCTGGCCGACATCGGAGCAAACGATCGCCTCGCCGCCCGACAGGCGGTCGATTTCGGCCATCAGGTGCTGCGGCTTGATCTCGGTTGCCGAGTACGAGGGCGCAAGAGGATGCTCTTGCTGCCAGCACCGGATCTGGCGCCACCAATCGGCGCGGTCGGCGGCGTTCTGCGAACCCATGCTGCCCTTCAGCTCGGAGAGCGCTGCGTTCAGCTTGGGCAACACCCGCTTCAGATCGCCGACGATGGGCAGATCGGGCACCCGATTCTTGCCCACTTCGGCCGGATCAATGTCGACGTGAATGACTTTGGCGTGAGGAGCAAATGCGGACAGGCGGCCAGTGACGCGGTCGTCGAAGCGTACGCCCAGCGCAATCAGCAGATCCGCATGGGTCATCGCCATGTTTGCCGCGTAGCTGCCGTGCATGCCCGGCATGCTGACGAAGTTGGGGTGGCTGGAAGAGAGGCCGCCAAGGCCCATCAAAGTGCAAACCGTGGGCGCGTCGATTAACTCCACCAGCTCGCGCAATTCCTGAGAAGCGCCCGCGGCGATAATGCCTCCGCCGGCATACACGAGAGGCTTCTTCGCCTCCCACATCATCTGCGCGGCGCGGCGGATCTGGCCGGTATGACCCTCTGTGTAGACCTTATAGCCTGGCAGGTGGATCGACGTGACCGGCGTATAGTGAGCCTGCGCCTGGAACACATCCTTCGGAATGTCCACGAGCACGGGGCCGGGCCGTCCGGACGAGGCCAGGTAGAAGGCTTCGTGAATGGTCTGCGGCAGTTCGGCTACGTTCTTAACGAGGAAGTTATGCTTGGTGCAGGAGCGAGTGATGCCGAACGTATCGGCCTCCTGAAAGGCGTCGCTGCCGATGAGCTTGGTGGATACCTGCCCGGTGATGGCCACGATGGGGATGGAGTCCATCAGCGCATCCACCAGACCGGTGACCAGGTTGGTGGCTCCTGGGCCCGACGTCGCGCAGCAGACGCCGGTCCGTCCCGTGGAGCGAGCATAACCTTCCGCGGCGAACGCCGCATTCTGTTCATGGCGGACGAGCACGTGCCGGATCGGATGCTCATAGAGGGCATCGTAGAAAGGCAATGTCACGCCGCCCGGATATCCGAACAGGCAATCCACACCCTCTCGAATCAGACACTCGAGCAGGATCCTCGCGCCAGACATCAAGTTCGACATAAAACTCTGTTCCCTATACTGTCAGCGAATACCGAAAACTGATAACAGCAGTTGCCCGGGCCCGACCCCAAACAAAAAAGCCACCGGGTCGGGCTTGTTTCCCTCCGGTGGCTTTCGGGACCTGATTTCCTGCCGCTCACCGGGCGGGGCGCCCTACTACGAGGCCCCCAAGAATAATGAGTCCGGGTACGGGAACGGCGGAAATCGACGAGATTATGGCGAAACCGGTTGGTTTATTGAACTCGACCATAAATCTCGTTGGCTCCAAGTTTGAAGGTTAGCCTAGAAGGAACAAAAATGCAAGAGTCGAATGTTATTAATTGTGTTAATGGAGATATTGGATCGCGCCGGAATCAATACGGAAAGGTACTGTCTCTCCAGGAGGCAGCGTGGCCTTCCCGGAGGACAATGGGGCTCTACCGGATGGCCGCGCTGGCTGGCGGGTTGGCGAGGGATTCGAGGATCCGGGCGGCTTTCGGATGGGCTTTTGCGGCCAGCTTCAGGTGAGGCACCGCTTCCTCCATCCTGCCCAGATGGAGCAGTACGAGCCCCAGGAGGTAGCGTGCGCCGGTGAGATCGGGCCTCCCGCGCAGGGCCGCTTTGGCCGCCTCCTCGGCCTCCGGCAGCTTCTGGACGGTATAGAGCGACACTGCGAAGCTCATCTGGATGAGCGGGGATGCGGGGTCCAGTTCGGCCGCGCGGCGGAGCGTCTGCTCTGCATCCTCATAGCGCCTCTGTTGGAGATAGACATTTCCGAGGCTCAGCAGAGCTTCCGGGAAATCCGGATCGATTGCCAGAGCTTTCTGATAATGGCTCAGCGCGTCGCCGAGTTTCCCGCGCTGCTGGGCAGCGCTTCCTTTCTGGTATTCCCGAAGCGCTTTCTTTGAGACCGGGTTGGCAAGCCGCGAAAGAGAAACGACGCCGGAGACTGGCTTCGTTTCGGTACGGGGAGGAAGAAGGATCGAGATGGGGATCCCGTTGGGCTGCACTTTCACCATCTGCCGGGCAACGACCCTGCCCGTGCGATCCAGCACAGTGAATTCATAGTCGTCCGCTGGCACCATCGGCAGCGCAAAATGCTCATGATCGACTTGTGCCGTGGCGACGAGCGTGTGTCCCCGTAAAGAGTAGACCTCGATCAGCAGAGGCTCTGTTCCTGCGTTACGAATTTCGCCTTCCACGCGAACCATCGAGGGCTGAGCGTTCGAGAGAGAAGTAAGCAAGAGAAATAGAGAGACAATGTGGACGCACCTGTGGTGCTTCACTCAGGAAATTCCTCCGTCAGTTTTTGGGATTTGGTGAACCAGAACGTCGGTTCTCGCGAGCGAT
>JADGHK010000086.1 GCA_019686145.1 Bryobacteraceae bacterium
GTCAGCAGAGGCCGCAGCAGCTTCGGGTATTCGTTGGGGTCGTACTCAAGGTCGGCATCCTGCACAATCGCGAAATCCCCGCGGGCGTGCTGGATCGCCGTTCGGACCGCCGCCCCTTTTCCCTGGTTCACGGCGTGGCGGAAAAGACGAATTTTCGGATTGGCGGCAGCAAGACGCTCGAGAATCGCGCTCGTGCCGTCTGTGGAGCAGTCATCGACGACGACAAGCTCCCGGTCCATGTTCTCTGGCAACGGCGCGGCAAGAACCTGAGCGATGCTCCGTTCAACCACCGTTCGTTCGTTATATACGGGTATCAAAATGGAGAGAAGCACGGATTTCCTAAGTATAATAGAGGGCGACACATGGCAGTTTTCAGGCCAGGCCCGGCTTGATAGCTCCCAGGCTCTTCAGTTCCCAGGAGGTCCCATGAACGAACACTCCAGCCGCCGCGATTTCGTAAAGGCTTCCACCGCAGCCGCAAGCGGGCTGCTGATCTTGAAACCGGAAACGGTGCGAGGTTCACAGGCAAATTCGGCCCTCACGCTCGGGCTTATCGGATGCGGAGGCCGAGGCATGTATGTCAGCGGCATCTTTGCCAAGCACGAGTATCTGAGGGTTTCCGCAATCTGCGACATCTACGACGACCGGCTGGCCGAAGCCCGTTCTAAATATAGCGGAGCAAAGGAGTATAAGAATTACCTCGACCTGCTCGCGAGCGACGTTGATGCAGTGCTCATCGCAACACCGGCGTTCCTCCACCCTGAGCATTTCGAAGCAGCCGTGAAGGCTCGGAAGCACATCTTCTGCGAAAAACCGGTCGGCGTGGACCCCAAGGGCGTGCGGCGCTTCCTCGAAGCCGGCAAGAAGGCGGATCCCACTAAGCGCATTACCGTCGACTACCAGCAGCGCTATGGGAAGGACTACCGCCGGGCCTACGAAGTGGTGAAGTCGGGCGAACTGGGCGCCATTAAGATGATTCGCGCCTCCTGGCTCGGCAATGGCCCCCGGGTGCGCAGCGGGCATCCGGCGAGCGAGGAAAAGATTCGTAACTGGTTCTTCTACCGCGACACCTCGGGCGACATTCTGGTCGAGCAGGATTGCCACAATATCGACGTCGTGAACTGGTTCATGGGAACGCATCCGGTAAAAGCGAATGGCTACGGCAGCCGGATGATCCGCACCGACATCGGAGACATCCTCGACAACCTGAGCGCCAGCTTCCAGTTTGCGAATAACGTCGTGTTCAGCTATAGCGCGCATCAGTTTGGACCGAACGGGTACGCAGATGTGTCTGAAACCTTTATCTGCGAGAAGGGCTGGGTGAACGTCTCGCGGAAGGGCTATACCATCTCGCGTGATCCGAAGCAGCCGCCGGAGAAGATACAGACCACCTACGACATCACGATGGACGCCGTAAACGAGTTCATCGACGGCGCGCGAAACGGAAAAATCGAGAATGCGACCGTTCACGCGGCAGAAAGCACCATGACCGCGATCATGGCACGGGAGGCAATCTATTCCGGGAAAGAAATGACCTGGGACCGGATTTGGAAAGCATGAGCCGAAAATGGCGGCTTGCGGCAGCGCCTCCCCTGCTGCTCCTTCTGGGAAGCAGCCTGCGCGGAGAGTTCCTCTCCGTTGAAATGCAGTTTGGAGGTCTCGATTGCCCGTCCTGCCGCGACTCCCTGGAGTCCACCTTCCGCCGGATTCGAGGCGTGGAGGACGTCCAGGTAGCCCGAGACCGCCAGGTCATCCGGCTGCAGCTCAAAGAGGGGAATCGCGTCCGGCTGGAACGGCTGCGAGATGCGCTCAAGGGATTGGGTTATACGCCGGGAGAAGCGACAGTGGAAGTCCGGGGAAAGGCTTCAGGGGACCGGCTTGACGTTTCCGGCTTTGAACCGGCTTACGTGCTGAAGCTCGAACCGGCGAAACAGTCTGACAATGCGAGTCTGTGGCGAGGTGTCATTCCGTACTCCGCAAATCCGCACGAACCTCTAACGCTCAAGCTGTTTGACGGTCGATAAGCCGGCCGCAAATTCTGCCGGCGGCAGTGTCTGACACTCTGGCCTGCTAACAATCGGGGATGCCTGACGAATCTCTTCCTCCGGTTCCGCTGGAAGTCCTCTGGCTGATCCGCCTCTCGTCCATGATGGTGCCGTCGGAGCAGCGGGCGAAGTGGCGGCAGCACTGGGAGAATGGAGCGGCTCACTGGTGGGCATTCCTCTGTGAGCGGAACGAAGAGCCGGCACGCGCCAAAGAGAAACTGCTCGCATACGCGAACGGGGCGGCAAGGGACGCGTGGCGGCAGAGATTCGGCGATGAGGAGGTCCGCACCAGAGTTGGAAAGATCCTTGGTCATCCTGCTTTCTGCCTGGGAGCCCTTGCAGTCCTCCTGCTCGCCGTTGGCGTTCTGACGGGCGGATTTGCGGGAACGCGAGCAGCCATTGCTCCTCCCCCGCTGGAGGCTCCGGAGAACGTCGCGACCATCAGCCAGCAGTTCAGCGGCTTCGGCAAGATCACCGGGGTGCCTCCCGCTACGTTCGTGATGTGGCAGTCATGCCCGTTGCCGGAGGTCGCCGGTCTTGCGACGTACAAGTCCCAGCGTTTCGAGTTCGGCCAGGAGGGCAAGCCTCACAGAACCATCGATGGCATGCACGTCTCACCGGAGTTCTTTGACGTCTTGGGCGTGAAAGCCGCCATCGGACGCACCTTCCGGCGCGAAGACCTGGCGGGGCCGATTCCAGTTGTCCTCAGCTACCGCTCATGGCAGCAGGACTTCGACTCCGATCCTTCAGTATTGAACCGGGTGGTGACCCTGGACGGGCAGTCCGCCGTGATTGTCGGAGTTATGCCAAAGTCCTTTTGGTTCCTGACATACGGCACACGGTTCTGGACCGTGCTGCCCCCGAGCCCCCTGCCTCTGGTCCCCCCTCGCGACTGGAGGAGGCGGTTTATCGGCGTCGTGATCCGTATCGCGCCCGGGGCGCCGGTGGAAGCCGCGGAGCGGGCGCTCCAGGCGGTCGCGCGGGGCAATCGGGTCCCATGGAGCGGGTCCGCCGCTCAGGTCCGCCTAATCAAAGACAACAGCGGACCCTCCCTCTATGTCGGCGGAGCCGGACTGCTGCTTGCCCTCCTGATGCTTATCGCGTCGGTGATCATTCCAAAAGGACGGTTCTCCATCCGGGCCGTCACAGCTTCCCCTTTGCGGCAAACCCGCTCCTACTGGTTATTCTTTCTGGCGAAGACCGCGCTCCTGCTCGGAACCCTGACGCTCATCTGGGTAGAGCGAACATACGGACCGCGGGGAGCGTTGTTCGGGTTCACGCTTGGCTGGGTCTTTCTGCTGTTTTGCCTCGCAGCAGCGCTTCTTTCGATCCTGGATCAGCGTCGGCGCTGCCCTGTTTGCTTGCACCGCCTCAGCCTTCCGGTTTCGCTGGGAACCTGGGCTAGCGCGCTGCTTGACCCGGCAAGCACCGAATTGCTCTGCGAGCGCGGCCACGGCACGCTGACCGTGCCGGAAACACAGACGAGCGCGACCGGTCCCGAACGGTGGACCGCGATGGACGAAAGCTGGCGGGAGCTGTTTACGCGGTGAGAATCGAGCGAGTTGCTCCGCACTGAGCATCGCTCTCCGCTCTACGTGGACGTCAACATTGAAGCCCCGGGCGCGAAAGGGGGCCTTTCCCCTTATCTATCAACGATTTGCTACCATCAGCTCTAATGTCGACCAAAACTCCGGCTGAAATGACGGTCAAGTCCGTCGGCGTCGGCCTGCTGCTGGCGTTTGTCTTCGGTTCAGCAAACGCCTACCTGGGCATGCGGGCCGGCCAGACGGTAGCGGCCACTATCCCGGCCGCCGTCATCGCGATGGCCCTCTTCCGTATACCGGCCTTTCGCGGATCGCTGCTCGAGCAGAATATTACGAGGACAGCGGCCAGCGTCGGCGAGGCGCTCGTGGCAGGGGCGATCTTCACCATTCCCGCCTTCCTGATGGTCGAGATCAACGGACAGCGCCTGTGGAACGACTTGGGTTCTCACTACTGGGAGGCTACCCTGATCCTCCTGACAGGCGGCCTGATCGGCGTTTTCTTCATTATCCTGCTTAGGCGTCCGCTGGTGGTTGAATCCGACCTGCCGTGGCCCGAGAGCGTCGCCAGCTACGAGATCGTGAAAGCGGGAGGCGAAAAATCTTCGGCGCCCAAATTCATCTTTGGCGCGATGGGCTTCGGCGGCATGATTCAAATCCTCAAGAGCGATAAAGGATTCCAGATCTTTCGCGAGTTTTCCGAAGGCTTTCTCGCTTTTCCGAAATCGGTGATCCGCCACTTCAACTTCGCGCGGCAGACTACCGGCGAAGTCACTCATTTCGGCGGCATTCCGTGGTCGACGCCGGCTCTCTCGCCCGCGCTCATCGGGATCGGTTACATCATTGGCCCCCGTCTTGCCTCGATCAACGTCGCAGGAGGCATCGTCGCCTGGTGGATGCTGATCCCCCTGCTGATGTTCTTCGACCCCGATCTGGCCACGAGGCTCGGCGGAGGCGAGAACGCGTCGCCCGACGTGCAGGCCTTCACGCTCTGGTACAACGTCGTTCGTCCGATCGCCGTGGGCGCGATGCTGGTCAGCGCCTGCTACACGCTCTTCTCCATGCGCTCCTCGATTGTGACGTCGCTCAAGGGAGCCCTTGCCGCATCGTCAGAGGCGGCCGGCAAGCGGACAATGCGCGGGAGGACGGAACTGGATATCCCGGCGAAATGGGTGTTCCTTTCAACGATCGCGCTGCTGGTTCCGATCACCGGGATCTACTACTACTTCACCGGAGGCGTCGTACCGGCGGTCGTCTCCGCCCTCATCATGACCGCCGCCGGATTTCTCCTTTCCGCCGTTGGCGGGTACCTCGTCGGACTGGTGGGAAGCTCCAACCAGCCGCTGTCGGGGCTGACGCTCGCTGCTCTGGTCCTCTCGGCCCTGATGATGATAGCGCTTGGCGTCACCGGACCAGCAGGTGTGATCGCCGTTTTGGGGGTCGCATCGGTAGTCGCGTGCGCCTGTTCGGTTTCCGGTTCCCTCATTCAGGATCTGAAGGCAGGACATCTGCTGGGCGGCACGCCGTGGAAGATGGAAGTTGTCGAGATCATCTCCGTGGCGATGCTCTCCTTCTTCCTGATGGCGCCCATCATTGCGCTGCACGAGGCGAATCTTGCGACTGGAGGAATCGGAGGACGCGCTCTCCCGGCGCCCCAGGCGGGATTGATGGCGCAGCTTGCAAAAGGCATCGTGGGCGGCGAAATGGCCTGGGGACTCCTGGCGATTGGCGCTGCCTTCGCCATCGCGCTGATATTGTGCGGCGCCCGTGCGCCGATGCTGATCGCCGTCGGCATGTATCTGCCCTTCGACACGACATCCGCCATCTTTGTGGGCGGCATGATGGCATGGGCGGCGTCAGCGATTGCGGCGCGCCGGAGCCCGGAGCGCAGGGTAGCAATCGAAGAAAAGGGGACGCTGCTGGCTTCCGGTCTGATTGCAGGCGAGGCAATCGTCGGGATATTACTGGCAGTTACGTTCATCGCCGGAATCGGTTCCTTCACCGAGGTGCTGACCGGTTCGAGCGAGCTTCCTTTCTTCCCTGCCCTTGGCGGCTGGCTGTCCCTGCTCGGCTTCGCGGCGATTGCGTGGGTTCTGATCCGGATTCCGACCACTGAATCGAATGGCTAAACAGATCCCATTCCTGATTGGCGTATCCGGGCCCTCCTGCTCCGGCAAGACGGAAATCTCCCGCCGGCTTGCCGAGATTTACCAGGGGAATGTCGTTGCTCTCGACTCCTACTACAAGGATCTCTCGCACCTGACTCCCGAGGAACGAGCGCTCGTGAATTTCGACCAACCTGAAGCTCTGGACGTTGATCTGCTGCTGCAACAGGTCAGGCAGCTTGCCGCTGGCGAAGCGATCGACAAACCGATATACGACTTCAAGCATCACGTCCGGGCGAAAGCGGTTGAAAGGGTGATTCCGGGGCGTGTCGTGATCGTGGAAGGTTTGTTTGCGTTCTATTGGAAAGCGCTGCGCGACTTATTTCGCTTCCGTATTTTTATGGAGGCCCCGGATGCAACGTGCGAGAAGAGACGGGAGGATCGTGACGTGCGCGAGCGCGGCCGTACTCCGGAGTACGTGCGCGAGCAATACAGGACGACAGTTCGGCCAATGGTCTCCCGCTACGTGCTGCCGACCCGGGAATATGCCGACCTTGTGCTGGACAGCGAAAAGCCGATGGAGCATTTGGTTCGAGCGGCGGTCGAACGGATCAATCGCGTCTGCCGCATGTCCAGCACGGCTTAGGCCTGTTCCTCCGTCACACCCTGCCGCAGCGACGCTTCGTACAATTCCCGGACTCGCTCCACGTCGTCGCATTCCTCCGGTGTCTTATCGCGCCTCCAGCGGACAATTCGCGGAAAGCGCAGGGCAAATCCGCTCTTGTGGCGCGAACTTCGTTGAATCCCATCAAACGCGACTTCGAGCACCACATGCGGGCGCACGACATAGACCCGGCCAAAGTGATTCGTCGCCAGGGAGCGCAGAATCCGGGTCAGTTCGCGTATCTCCTCGTCCGTCAGCCCCGAGTAGGCTTTGCCAACATTGACGAACCCGTCGCCGCTGCGGACACCGAAGGTGTAGTCCGAGAGCATCGTTGCACGCCGCCCGCTCCCTTGCTCAGCCGCAGTCACCACGACATCAAGAGTTGCATAGGGACGCTTGATCTTCAGCCAGGTTCCGCTGCGGCGTCCCGGCTCGTAGGCACTCCTGCGCCGTTTGAGCAGGAGGCCTTCATTCCAGCGTCCCCGCGCCTCTTCAAAAAGGCGGTCGATGTCGTCGATGTGAGCCGCTGAGTACTGGGGCGACAGCAGCAGAGGCAACGTACGGTTCTCCAATAGTTCCTCGAGCAGGCGCCTGCGTTCCTCGATCGGCTCATCGAGCAGCAGCTTGCCGTCTCGGAAAAGCAGGTCATAGGCCATGAAAGCGACCGGAATCTCCTCGAGCAGCTCCGGAGTCAGCCGTTTGCGGGCCAGACGCTGCTGAAGAACAGTGAATGCGAGCGCTCTGTTGTTCTTCCAGGCGAGGATCTCACCATCCATGACACTGCTTCCTGGCAGCCCTGGCAGTGCGCGTACAAGCTCCGGGTACGACCCGGTGACGTCCTCGAGCCCTCGTGTGTACAGGACGACCCTTCCGCCCGCGACGTGAGCCTGGGCGCGGATGCCGTCGTACTTATCCTCAACGATCCAGTTCTCGGGATCGGTGAGGTCGGAAAGGGCATCGAGCGGCTTGGCGAGCATGAAGTCCATCGGATGGAAGAGCCGCGCTTCGATCTCGTGCAATTGCCCGCGCCTCGCCGCCAAGGCTACCCCGGCCAGATCTCCCGAGCGATTGTTGGCCCGGCGTACCGCGTCGTGAGTCGTGTCCGTCGCTTCAGCGACCGCTTCCTCCACCATCTTGGACTGGAGGCCGATCCGGAGGTCGCCGGTGATCACCTTCACGAAATACTTCAGCGCGAGCGGTCTGAACCGCCGGAAACAGGACTGAAGGACATCCAGTTTTTGAATGGTCTTTCGCGCGTTATAGAGCTCCTTGTACAGTTCCTCGGCGAGCGCGAGCGGCAGAGGCTCGCCGGCGGTCCGGTTAAAGAGCAGCAGGCTCGCCGCCTCGCCAATGTCACCGACCTCGCGGAAACACAGCCGGAGCGTGTCCGCATCCCACCCCGTAACCGAGGCCAGCGCGTCCCGCAAAGTCGCGTAACCCACAGCCATCCCCCGCCGGTCCTGATTCCGGAGAGGACTGCAGCAGAGGAACTGGACAGCCCGGACCAGATCCTCATCCGGCAGCGGCCGCAGATAAGCCGACAGGAGATGGAGCTTCCGGGTGCGGGACGAATAGCTGGCGATGCGTTCGCAAACGGCAGCCAGTGCGTCCATCACCCCTCCGTATCGTCGCGATGCGCGGCAGCGCCTGGAGCCCGAGCAATCCGCCCTCTCAACTGGAGGATTCGCGCGAAGGGTTCGGTATAACCGTGAATCACGTCAATCTCGCGCGCCTCGCTCCGCTCGACAAGTTCCATCAGTTCTTCAAAGTCTGCGTGGTCCGAATATGGGATCAGCTCTTC
>JADGHK010000087.1 GCA_019686145.1 Bryobacteraceae bacterium
CGAATGGCCGCGCAAACCGACCAGCCCATGGCCGCGCTCATCAAGGATCTGAAGCAGCGGGGTCTGCTGGATTCCACGCTCATTCTCATCGGCGGCGAGTTCGGGCGTACTCCCGAATCCGAGGGAGGCAAAGGGCGCGACCATCACAACTACGGCTTCACCTTCCTGATGGGTGGCGGGGGCATCAAGGGCGGCATCGTTCACGGCGCCACTGACGAGATCGGTTTGATGGCGGTAGAGAAACCGGTACACTTCCGCGACCTGCACACAACGGTGCTGCACCAGCTTGGGCTCAATCAGGACGCCCTGAGCTTCATGCATCAGGGGCGGCGGGAGCGCCTCACAGAGATTCAGGGGCAGGTGATAACCGACATCATCGCCTAGGCGGAAGTTGCGGAACCGGGTGCGACGTTCACCCTGGAAGGTTTCACCGGCTGCTACTCGATCCCGTACTCGCGCATCTTGTCGTACAGCAGTCTTCGCTGGATGCCAAGGATGCCGGCGGCACGCGCTTTGTTTCCCTGGGCGGCTTTCAGCGCCGAGCGCAGAAGATGCTCCTCCACTTGCGCCATCACCCGTTTATACCCATTTTCATAAGGGATCTGCTGAAGCCAGAGAGGGCCGGAAACGACGGGACTCTTCGACAGTTCGATACAATCCGCGGTAATGGCCTCGCCGGGAGCGATCGCGATTGCGCGAGCAATGACATTCTCCAGCTCTCTGACATTGCCCGGCCAATCGTGTGAGAGGAGCAAGTCGAGAGCCTCGCGGCGGATACTTACCGGGCGCTCTGATCTGCCAAGGAAGCGCTGCACGAGAAGCGGGATATCCTCACGGCGTTCGCGCAGCGGCGGCAACGAAATTTGAACGACGTTGAGACGGTAGTAGAGATCCTCTCTGAATTTACCCGTAGCGACGGCCTTTTGCAGATCCTGAGCGGTTGCCGCCACTAAACGAAAATCGACTCTGATCGGGCGATTGCTGCCCAGGCGCTCCACCACTCGCTCCTGAATCGCACGCAGAAGTTTGGGCTGCAAAGCAAGCGGCAATTCTCCCACTTCATCGAGGAAGAGCGTCCCGCCATCGGCTTCCTCAAACCGTCCGACGCGCCGGTAGAAGGCGTTCGTGAAGGCTCCCTTCTCATGGCCGAACAATTCGGCCTCCAGCAGCGCTTCCGGAATCGCTGCGCAATTGACCTTCACCAGCGGTTTGGAAGCGCGGGGGCTGAATTCGTGAATCGCGTTCGCGACAAGTTCCTTTCCGGTTCCGGATTCGCCCGTGATCAGTACCGTGGTGCTGGAATTGGCAACGCGGCCGATCATTTTATAGACCGCCTGCATTGCGGGACTGTGCCCCACGATGGCAGGAATTGCCGGGGTGGGCGTCTGAGTAGCACGGAGGGCCCGCACTTCGCGATCCAGTTCCCGATATTCGAGAGCCCGCCGCACGAGGACCAGCAAGTGATCGAAATCCACGGGTTTGGTGATATAGTCGAAGGCCCCAAGCTGCGTTGCGCGAATCGCGCTGCTGCTGGTGGTGTCGGCGGTCATGATAATGACGGCAGTATCTGAATATCCCTGCCGGAGCCGCTGGAGCATTGCCAGTCCGTCCATCCCCGGCAAACGAATGTCTACGAGCGCGAGATCCGGCTCTTCCCGAAGGGCTATCTCCAGGCCGCACTCGGCATCTTTGGCGGGAAGCACGTCGTAACCTTCGTCGCCAAGCATTATGCGCAGGGACTGCAGGGCGACTTCTTCGTCTTCCACCACTAGGATTCTGGCTTTCACGCTTAAACCTCCGTCGAACTATCAACTGGCAGTTCAATTTGAAAGTGCGCCCCATTTACGGACGGGTGCTCATTGTGAACGTATTGAATCGTAGCGCCCATTTTCTCGAGCAGCGTGCGCGTCACTGCCAGACCGAGACCGGTGCCGGAGGGCTTGGTAGTGTAGAACGTCTCGAATAAATGCTCCTGCTGCTCTTCTGAGAGACCGGGGCCGGAGTCCCGGATGCTGATGCGTACCCGCGAATCCGTCTTCTGCAGGTCAATCCACACGCGTCCCTCCGTGCCCGCGGCATCTATCGCGTTCAGGAGCAGATTCATCACTGCCTGCTGAAGGTGATTCCCATCGATCCGGGCGCATATGTCGCCGGATCCATTCAACACCGCCTGAATGCGCCGTTCTTGCATTTGAGGCTTGACCAAAGCGAGGGTGCGCTCCAGGACCGGGCGGACCGGCTGAAGCCGCAAGCGCTCCGGTTCGTCGGGGCCGAAGACAAGCAGACTTCGGAGTAAACTGTCGAGACGGTTGACTTCGGCCAGAACCATCGGAATGCTCTTGTCTGCCACTTCGTGACCCTGAAGCCGCCGCGCCAGCATCTGCACAGTCAAGCGGATGCTGTTGAGTGGATTACGGATCTCATGGGCGATGCCGGCCACCACAAGCCCCATAACGCGCAAACGGTCTTCCCGGCGAAGATCCGCTTCAAGCTTCTGACGGCCTTCCGCCATCTCGTTAATTGCGGTGACAATCGGCTGAAGCTCATTCTGCTGTTCGGACAGCCGGTACGAAGGGTCGGTGCGAAGATGAGCCAGTCCAGTCTGGATTGCGGCGAATCCGCGCTGCATGCGATAGCTGATAACCAAAGACCCGCCCGCGCCTAAAAGCGCCAGGGTCAGAGCGCCGATGAGAATCAGATTGCGGTGGAGGTTACGCGATTCGTTGAAACCGATGTAGCGCTTGAGTCCCCACGCCGCCAGGTTGCTATCACGGGAGGATAGGACGCACACCACCACGAGATCCAATTGATCGTCGAACACGCGGACTGCAACTCGTCCCGTTTGGCGCGACTCGGCCAGTGCGTCGAGCACCGCATCCCGTTCGATGGCTGGCTGTTTGAGGTCGCTGCCCGGTTCGGTGTGGGTCGGAAAGCTATGGCCAATGACGGATGTGCCGACCAGGTATCCGCCCTCCACGTTGGGGTAGGACCGTAGGACAGCATAGGAAACGCGCCGAAGTATGCGGTCCTGCCTGGAGTTGGCCGCAATCATCTCCAGATGGCTAAACCTCTGGGCCTGTTTCGCCCGGAGCAATTCCTGCACGGCGCTGGCGAGGCTCTTTTGCGCGTCCGAAACGACCGTCGAGCGCAGGTTCCGCACCAGATTTGAGAACAGCAGGGCGGCAACCGCGATCGCCGCCAGCGTGGTCAACAAAAGCAGAGTCTGAAGCCGCTGCGCGGCTCGCACTTTCGGAAACTGCATCGCTTCCACAGCGACACCCGTCTGGTCTCGTTAGTTCCGGCCGCAGTAAGGCAAAACCGCGGCCAGCCGGTTTTCTTTTGCTGCCTTCATACCCGGACCTGAACCGAAAGAGCCGGTGTACGCTTTCCGTACAGATAGTGTACGCCAATCACACGGCTGCGCAGGGTCAGGCCGTCTTGAGGCAATAAAACTACGAGCTTGGCTGATGGTCTGACGTTTGCCCTCTCCTGGAAGATTCAGGATGATGAACGATCTACTTGTACGCGTTCTGGTCGCGGGCCTGTGCTTGCTCGCCGTGATGCGTCCGTCTTGGGGGCAGGCGGCTCCACCACGTGGGCCGCTTACGGTCGATGAGGCTGTCAAAGAAGCACTTGACCACAATCTCGGTTTGCTCGCGCGGCGGTTCAATATCTCTATCGCCGAAGCTGGCCTGATCACCGCGCGTCTTCGTCCGAATCCGGTCCTGGCAATTGGCGGGGACCACCTGGACCTGCTCGGGACACATTACAACAAGATCAATAACGCGGGGCCACAGGAATTCAGCATTCGGACCGACTTCGTCTTTGAGCGCGGCGGGAAGCGCCAAAGCCGTGTGGAAGTCGCGACGAATTCCGTCCACATAGCGCAACTCGAGTTTCTCGATGCCGTGCGGAAGCTCATTCTCGATGTGCAGAGCGCTTTCGTGGACCTCCAACTGGCGAAAGCGAACCTCGCGCTTGCAGAGGAAAGCCTGAAGGCTTTGACGCAAGTGGTTGCGCTGAATGCGGCACGCGTCAAGTCCGGCGACCTTGCGGAGGTTGAGCTGGTGCGTAGCAGGGTCGCCGCGCTGCAATTCAAGAACCAGGTTAGGCAAGCCGGTCTGAAAATCCGCACAACAACGAACCGGTTGCAACTCCTTCTGGGTCGGACAGAGACGAGTGGAAGTCTCGAAGTGGACGGCAGTTTTCGGCGCGACCCGGATCCGCCGGATCTTAACACCTTGCGTGAAATGGCCCGGCAATTGAGGCCCGACCTTCAGGCGCTGCGTCGGGAACAGGCCCGTTCACAAGCGGAACTTCGCCTGCAACTCGCTCAGGGGAAAGTCGATTATGTGATCGGTTCCGAGTACCGGAGGCAGCAGGGTATCGCTGGAACAGGGAACTCTTTGGGAATCTTTTTCCAGGCCGACATTCCGGTGTTCAACCGGAATCAAGGCGAAATCGAGCGCGTCCGGCGCGAGCAGCGCCAGATTGAGGCGAGACTGCGAGAGCTCGAAGCGACCATTGCCGTTGAGTTGGAAAACGCATACGAGCAATTTGCAACCGCACGGACTCTGCTCACCGATATCGAACAGGACATGCTCCGCCAGGCGGGCGATGTGCGGAGCATTACCGAATACTCCTATTTGCGCGGGGAGGCCACATTGATTGAGTTCCTCGATGCGCAACGGGCGTTCAACGAAACGATGCAAGCCTACAACGAAGCGCGAGCCGAATACGCCCGGAGTCTCTACGTACTGGACTCGGTTACAGGGATGTCAGGAAGAACCAAATGAAGCACTGCGGTTTGATAATAGCGGCCTCGGCCTGGCTGTTCTGCTCCGGATGTCTGCGCAACGAAACGCACGGCGCCGGAGGCGCAACCGCGCATGCGGCGGAGCAGCCTTCGAACGACAGAGAGGTGTGGCTTGCACCGGGCTCACCGCAGCTGGAACGAATCAAAGTCAAGACGGCTGAAGCTGCGAGCTTGCCGCAAGAAGAAGTCACTGCACCCGGCAAGATCCAAGCGATCCCCACACGGATTTCCAGGGTGGCTGTCCCGGTTGCCGGACGTATCCGGCGCGTGACAGTGGGGCTCGGAGATTCGGTCCGGGCTGGACAAGTCCTGTTTACGCTTGAGAGCCCGGAAGCGGCCTCATCAGTGTCCGCTTACCGGCAGGCGGAGGCGCGAGCCGGCCAGGCGAAAGCTGCGTTAGCGAAGGCCGAGGCTGATCTCAGCCGGGTCCGGGATCTGTTTGAGCACCGGGCAATTGCGCAGAAAGAGGTGATCAGCGCGGAAGCAGCGCTGGCTCAGGCAAAGGCTGAATGGGAACAGGCGTCCGCGGCAATCCACGAAAGCCTCGGCCGGTTGAATATCCTTGGGTTGACGCCCGGAGAATTCCAGCAGGAAATCGAAGTCCGCGCCCCGGTTTCCGGCAAGATCCTGGACATCAGCGTTGCCCCCGGGGAATACCGCAACGACACAAGCGTCCCGGTCATCACCATAGCGGATCTGGCCACCGTTTACATCGTGGCGGATGTTCCCGAAAGCCTGATACGGCTCATCACAACGGGTGAGCGGATTGAAGTGCACCTCGCAGCTTTTCCCGGCGAGGTGTTTTCAGGACGAGTGGCAAGAATCGCAGACGTCGTAAATCCTGCAACCCGCACAATCCAGGTGATCGCTGAAATGCCAAATCCCCAAGGGCGCCTGAGGCCCGAGATGTTTGGCGAAATTCGTCACGAGGAGACGTTCAAATTCATGCCTGTTGTGCCGGGCTCGGCGATTGTGGAGCGCGAGGGCTACAGCGTGGTCTGGCGGGAGAAGGGCCGCGGACACTTTGAGGCTGTCCGTATCACCACAGGGAAGCCGCGCGGTGAAGTGGTGCCGGTGCTTTCAGGGATCCAGGCGGGCGACCGGATCGTGGTTGACGGAACCATGCTTCTTGAACGAGGCAACTGACCGAAGAACATGATTGGCCAGATCCTCCGCTTCACCCTACACCAGCGCTTTATTACCATCGCACTCGCTCTCGCATTGATCGGCTTGGGTATCTACTCATTCCAGCAGCTCAAGATCGAAGCTTACCCGGACATTTCCGATACTCAGGTGGTCGTGATCACAACTCTGCCCGGCAACGCCGCCGAGGAGATGGAGCAGCAGGTAACGGTTCCGATCGAGCGCGCTCTGAACAGCGTTCCGAACGTGATTGCCAGGCGCTCGCGCACCATCTACGGCTTATCGGTAGTGGAACTCACGTTTGCATATGGCACGGACGATTATTTCGCGCGGCAAGTCGTTCTTGAAAAGCTCAGGGATGCGGTATTGCCTCCGGGGGCTCAACCTTCGCTCGGCCCGCTGTCGACACCGATCGGCGAGCTGTATCGCTACCGAATCGAAGCGCCGGAGGGATTTGACGAGATCCAGATTCGGGAGCTACAGGACTGGGTGATTGCCCCGCGTCTTCTCCAGGTGCCCGGCGTGGCGGATGTGATCTCCTTCGGAGGGTTGGTCAAGCAGTATCAGATCGAAGTAGACCCTTTGGCTCTGGAGAAGTACGGCTTCAGCATCTCTCGGATCGCAGACGCTGTCAACGCCAATAACCGCAATGCGGGCGGAGCCTTGCTCGATAACCGGCAACAGTCTATGGTCGTTCGAGGCGTCGGTTTAATTCGGTCCACGGAGGATATCGAGAACATCGTCCTTTCCGCTGAAGGAGGGACACCGGTTTACGTTCGGGATGTGGGGCGGGTCAAAGTCGGGGCGGCGCCACCAACCGGCATCTTCGGCGTTGATCAGAAAACCGGCGGCGTCGAGGGCATTGTCCTGATGCGGCGCGGCGAGAATCCGTCCGAAGTCCTTCAGCGAGTTGGATCGGAAATCGACCGGTTGAACGCGGAACGGTTGCCTAAGGGAGTCCGCATCACTCCCATTTACGACCGGCGGGAACTGGTCAATAACACACTTCGAACGGTGACGAAAACCCTGTCGGAAGGCCTTGTGATTGTGGTCGGTGTGCTGTTCCTATTCTTGGGCAGCATTCGAGCCGCGCTTCTGACCGCCCTCACCATTCCGCTGGCATTGCTGTTCGCTTTCATTTGTATGCATCTGGCGGGTGTACCCGCAAATCTGCTAAGTCTCGGGGCGCTCGATTTCGGCATTATCGTCGACGGCGCTCTGGTAATGGTGGAGCATATTGTCCATCGACTGTCTCACCCGGATCACGAAGGGCAAAGCGCCTTCGAAAGGATTCGCGCCGCCGCTCTGGAAATTGAGCGGCCGATCTCCTTCTCGATGCTGATCCTGGTGTCCGCCTACCTGCCGTTGTTCACGCTGGAGCGAGTGGAGCGGCGCCTGTTCACTCCGATGGCTTTCACCGTCTGTGCCGCACTGGTCGGGTCGATGTTGATTGCGCTCACCTTGATCCCTGTGCTCTCCACATACCTCTTCCGCCATGGTGCGAGAAGCTGGAACAATCCGTTGTTCCAATGGACTTATAACGGTTACGTCTACCTCTTGCAACGGACCGTCCCGCGTTCGGGATTAGTGGTTGTTATAGCGGGCATTGTCGTTGCGGGCGCCTTCGCGATCGCTGGGCTGTTAGGCACGGAGTTCCTCCCTCAGCTCGACGAAGGTGTCATCTGGGTTCGCGCCAATCTGCCGCCAGGGACCTCTCTGCAGAAATCGGCAGAGATTGCTTCCGACATCAGACGCCTGATCAGCCAGTCGCCCGAGGTGAAGCTGGTTGCATCTCAGACGGGCAGGAATGACTCGGGGACAGACCCCTTCGGTCCCAACCGGAACGAGTTCCTAGTTACCTTGAAGCCCTATGATCAGTGGCCGTCAGGAAAAAAGAAGGCAGACCTCATCGAAGAGCTGAGAGACCGGATCCGGAAGAACATCCCCGGTATAACGCTCAACTTCACACAACCAATCATTGACACCGTCACCGAGTCCGTGACCGGTTCCTCCGCGGACCTGGCGGTCATCCTGACTGGGAGCGACCTTGACGAATTGCGCCGCATCGGGCGGCAGACTTTGGCCCTGATCGAGAAGGTGCCGGGCGCCGCGGATACGGCCATAGAGCAAGA
>JADGHK010000088.1 GCA_019686145.1 Bryobacteraceae bacterium
CGCAAGCGCTCGGCGGGAGTCGCCCGCTTGTCGTTCAGCATCATCACCTTCGCCGAGATGAACTTGGCGTAGAAGCGGAAACCGATCAGGTACGTGCAGGCTGCAGCCGTTACGAGCCAAAGGCTGTTGATCGGTTCACCCCGCTCGAAGGCGATCGCCGCCAGACATGCAGCGGCGGCTAGGGCGACAAGGCCCCATACCAGATGCCCTAGAATTCTTCCCATCCTCGAAATTGTAAAACGGGGCGAGGGCGCGCCGGGATTTTAGAAAGGCTTAATGCTCCTCAGGAGAGGAAGGGTGCTCCCGCCGCGCGGCGAGTCGACCGAGTGCACCACCCGCCAGTTTTGATCGACGCAGCCGATGTAGCGCATCGAGTCCTTGTCCGGTCCCATGAGGATCACGGAGTAACCTCGATCGGGATAGGTCAGCACCCGGAACTGCAGCTCTCCCGATCCGCTCCGCCAGCGGTCCTCTTTGGGATTGCCCAGCGCCTTGACGATGTCGAAATAGTCCGACTCCCGGTTCAGTTCCAGGAACGATTGATCCTTGGCCGTGAACACCACCTTCGGCCGGAGAGGAGCGATGCGGACGACGCTGATCACCACGAAGCACGCAAGGACTCCGACGACAGCCGCCGTCAGAATCAGCCGCCCGACGCGGGGTTCCGGGCTTGAACCGCTCCCTGTAATGCTCTGTAGCGTCGACAGTGATTCCGGGACGGGTTCGTCCGTTGCCGAATCGGCTGTGTCGTTGATTGCTTTCGGCACCTGCAACACTCGCCGTTCGTACGGCCACACCTGGCCGGCCTTGTACTCCAGTTCCCGATTAAGGCCGACGATCATCACCGGTTCGTCTACCCGCGAAATCTCCCCCAGAAACTGCCGTGGGATCCAAAGCTCGAGCCCGGACCGAACATTCGACACGAGCATCTCAGACCAGGTCGAGCGCTGATACTGCCACTCGTTGTGCTCGATATTCAGAATGGGCGGGTAAAAGGAAAACGGACGCGTCCCTAAATGCTCAAGGGGCGGTGGTGTCGACGGTGCGGGCATAAGCTTCCGTGACTTTATCTTAAGTCATTCGATTCACGCTGAGTGTGGCGCCGGCGCAGAGGGATCCGAATGCGGGGCGGCCGGAGGGATCGCCGGATCTTCCGCGGGGACTGTCCGCCTCCTCTGGCTGTTGGAAACAATCGGCTTGGTATTGGACGTGTCTCCGAACAGACCATTGACACCTCTTTTGCGCCGTTTTAGAGTTATGCGAACGATCGGAAGGAGGCGCATCCCATGCGTCATTTGGAACCCGTTTCAGAGAGCCGGGAGCGATGGGTGGTTCTCGTTGAGCTTTTGGCGGTTTCAGCGATTTTGATCGTCATGGTGCTTGCCGTTCTGATGATTTTCGCCTACCGCCCGATCTGAATTTGCGCCGGGCAGCGGGAACCGCTCGTGAATGAACTGCAGAGCTTCTTCGCGGGTGCGGATCCTGCCCTCGAGCTGTGCGTCTTCCACCGCCGTAAGGATCTGTTTGAAGGCCGGACCGGGGCGGTAACCCTCCTGAATCAGGTGGCGCCCGGTGATGAGCGGCTCCGGCTTCAACTGCTCTTCCGGCAGCTCGTGGAGTTTCTGCGTCACAAACTGGTAGTTGTCGAGGCGTCCATGGCTGGCGAGGCAATCGAGGCGGTGCAGCTCGAGATGCTCCTCGAACCGCTCCTGGCGCATGAAGCGCTTCAAGGTGCTTTCCTTCATGTCCGTGACATGCTGGAACCGCATGTGATTTCGAACCAGCGCCTCAACCTGCCGGATCTCCTCCCTGGAGAAGCGAAGCCGTGTCATGATGTGCTCCGCCAGTTTTGCACCCACTTCGTCGTGCCCGTCGAAACGGATACGATCGGCAACGCGGAAGGTAGAGGGCTTGCCGACGTCGTGCAGGAGCGCCCCAAGCGCAAGCGTGGGTGTTGGCCGGTCGAGGTTCCTGAGAAGCAGGAGCGTGTGTGTCCAGACATCGCCCTCAGG
This sequence comes from Bryobacteraceae bacterium, assembly GCA_019686145.1. Lineage (GTDB taxonomy): Bacteria > Acidobacteriota > Terriglobia > Bryobacterales > Bryobacteraceae > JADGHK01. The sequence goes on from JADGHK010000088.1 coordinate 2,013, forward strand.
GTGGAACTGCGGAGGCTGAGGTACTCCTTTCATTGCGGCGACCTCGGGCAGAATCTCCGCCAGCAGGCCAGATTCATCGAGGAGGCGGAACCCTCGCTCGGCTCCCCCTTCCGTGAGAATGCGCACCAGTTCGTCGCGGACTCGTTCTGCTGAAACGAAACGGATTTTGTGATGCAGCGCCTGGATGGCCTCCATTGTGCGCGCCTCGATCGTGAAGCCGAGGCGAGCCGCAAAGCGCACGGCCCGCAGCATCCGGAGGTGATCCTCCTCGAACCGTTTGACGGGCTCGCCGATCGCCCGCACGATTCGGCCTTCCAAATCCCGGCGTCCGTCCACGTAGTCAATTACTTCTCTGGTGTCGGGATCCATGAGCAGGGCGTTGATGGTGAAATCGCGGCGGAGAACATCCTGCCGGGGATCTGTCTCGAACCGTACGCCCGCAGGGTGACGGCCGTCCAGGTAGGCGTAATCGCTGCGGAAGGTGGCGACCTCCACTTGCGCCTCCCCCCTCTGGACAAGCACGACGCCGAAGTGTGCTCCTACAAGGCGAGCGTCCGGAAAAAGCTGGATCAGACGGTCCGGAACCGCGTCGGTGGCGACGTCGTAGTCTTCCGGCTTCCTCCCGCTCAATAGGTCGCGGACGCAGCCGCCCACCAGCCAGGCCTGGTGCCCGCTGGCTCGCAGCGTTCGGACGATCTGTGATGCAAGTTCCCCACTCAAGCTCATGACGCTCTTGTGTTGATCGTAGAATGAGGAGTTAGGATTTCAAATTCTGGCATGTCATCCACCTCACCCCCGTCTGAACCGCTCAGGCAGTCGGCCAAGGTTGTAATCGCAACAACTGTAGCTCTGTCCTTCATCTCCTTCTGGCGCGGCGCCGCGATCGTCCTAAGCGATCTGGCATCAACGATGTTTTACGTCGGCGGGGTTACTGAACAGGCAATCGGAAAGTCTGCGCCCTGGTTCGTCATCGCGGTGATGCTGTTTTCCTTTGCCGTTCGCAGCGTATACATGGAGAGCTGTAGTATGTTCGTGCGCGGCGGCGTTTACGTTGTCGTGCGTGACAGCCTCGGGCCTTCCATCGCCAAGCTCTCCGTCTCGGCGCTGGTGGTCGATTATCTGCTCACCGGCCCGATCAGCTCCGTCAGCGCCGGCCAGTATCTCGGCCGCCTTCTGAATGAGATTGCGGAGGTGATGCATCAGGACCTTCGAGTCGACCCCAATCTGTTCGGGATGGTTTTCGGCGTCTGTGTGACGGGCTACTTCTGGCGCACGAACATTCGAGGGATCCATGAGTCCAGCATTCGGGCTTTGAGGATCATGCAGATCACCACCGTGATGGTGGGGACGCTGCTGATATGGTGCCCGCTGACGATCCTTTTGCAAGGCGGGGAATTGCCTCCGGCTCCAACGCCCGGCAACCTTCAATTTAGTGAACACAGTCTCGGCTGGTTGCATGGCAAGTTCTGGCCTGAAATTGGCGCCGTCGCGCTGATCATCGCCTTCGGCCACTCTCTGCTGGCCATGAGCGGATTTGAGACCCTGGCTCAGGTGTACCGGGAAATCGCCTATCCAAAGCTGAAAAATCTCAAGATCACGGCGAACATCGTCTGCTTCTACGCATTGGTGAGCACGGGCCTCATTACTCTGTTCGCTGTGATGATTATCCCGGACGACGTGCGGCCGCGGTATTACGACAACCTGATCGGCGGCCTCGCCATGAACCTCGCCGGACCGCCGCTCCTGCGCCTGGCGTTTCACATCTTCGTCGTCATCGTTGGCACGCTGATTCTTTCAGGAGCGGTCAACACGGCTATCATTGGAGCGAACGGCGTTCTCAACCGGGTTGCTGAGGACGGAGTGCTGCTCGATTACTTCCGCAGGCTCCACCCGAAGTTCGGTACGACGCACAGGATCATCAATTCCGTAGTCTTCCTGCAGGTGGCGACCATCCTGCTGAGTCGAGGCGATGTCTATCTCCTTGCGGAAGCCTACGCCTTCGGTGTCGTCTGGAGCTTCTTCATGAAGGCCCTGGGCGTGCTGGCGTTGCGGTTCCAGCGGAGTGATCAGGAGTACAAGACGCCAATCAATCTGCGCATTGGCTCAGTGGAGCTTCCCATCGGCCTCGGGCTTACGACGCTGATGCTCCTGTTTACTGCGCTCGCGAATCTGTTCACCAAGCAAGTCGCAACGGTCTACGGAGTATCGTTCACAGTGCTGTTCTTTGCGCTGTTCAAGATCTCGGAGAGGGTGAATGCAAAGAAGCACGAAAAGGCGCACGCGCTGGAGGAGTTCAGGCTCGACTACCAGCCGCAGGTCAGCACAGCAGCGGTGCACGCCCGCCCGGGATGCGTTCTCGTTGCCGTGAGAGGGACCGGGCAAATGGATCATCTGCGGCAAGTTGTCCGAAAGACGAACGTACGGCGCCATGACATTGTGGTGATGACCGTGCGCCCCGTTTCTGCGGGCGCGGGAGAATACGATCTCAACGACCAGCAGATTTTTAGCGATTACGAACAGGAGCTGTTCACGAAGGTTGTTGAGATCGCAGAGAGGGAAGGGAAGACGGTAGAGCTTCTGGTCGTCCCGGGTGTGGATCCATTTGACGCCATGGTTCAAACAGCGGCCAACCTCAAGGCATCGCGGCTTGTCACAGGTGTTTCCATGAAGATGGCCTCGGAAGAACTGGCGCGGCGCATCGGTCTTGCCTGGGAACGCCTTCCGGACCCGAAGCCGCCGCTTTCGCTCGAAATCATCGCTCCGGGGCGGCCGTCGATGTTTGTGAACCTCGGTCCACATCCGCCGCGCCTATGGCCCGAAGACGTAGACAGGCTGCACGATCTATGGCTGCATCTATCGGAGGAGGCCGGTATGGGGGCCAGATTGCATCATCGCGACGTGGTCAGGGTGGCGTTGAGGAGGCTGGAACGCGACCTGCGAGGGCCTGAACGCGAGAAGGTGTTGAAAGACCTGGAGCGTGAGCTGCGAACCGAACCTGGAAGGCCCGCCTGAAACGAACTGATTTTACTCGCCCTGCTTCTTGCCGGAATCGGGCTCAGCGGCTGCCGCTGCTGCTGGATTGATTGAGGAGAGGACCTCGTTGAACAGTTCCTGTTTTTTCAAGTCTCTGCGAGACGGAGGGGCTTGCTCATGACGGTAGTCGTGATCGCTGTAGCACGTCCGGCAGCGCACTTTCGCGGGCTTTTCTTCGACCAGCGAGACGATCGAATGGTTGGTGATTCGTCTGCATTTCACGCAGTAATCATCGATTACATCGCCCAAGCGTAATTCCGACATTGGTCAAACCGCCTAGAAAACTCCTTCGCAGTATAACAGAGAATGCCCGCCTCTTCGAGGCTCTCGCTAAAGGATTCCAGGCACGGGCAATGTGTATGATCAGGGTATGCGTCGGAAATACCGGTTGGTAGCGGGAGCGGCTTTGTTAATTTTCGCCTCCGCCGGGTTTGTGTTTTGGAAAAAGCGTCCAACCAAACCGCTGCCGGTTCAAGCCACGGTTCAGAAGCAGGAGCTGCCGCCAGGCGCGGAGATCAGTCTTGCCGGAAGCGTGATGGCTCGCGACGTCGTTCAGGTTCCCGTCCCGATCGAGGGCGAAGTCGTTGAGTTCTTTGTTGAGGTGGGAGACGAAGTCTACGAGGGGCAGATGCTGGCGCGCCTCCGCAATACGCAGCTGGAGGCGGTCCGCGATCGGGCCATGGAGGAGGTCCAGCAGACGCAAACCCGCATCAACAATTTGGAAAGCATGCTCGCGGCGGCGCGGCTCGAAGAGTCGCGAGCGGCGGCGGATGCAAGCCGCGCCCGCAATGAATACGCGCGTCTTGACAAGATTTACCAGCGCCAGCAAATGCTCTATCGGGAGGGAGCTACGCCGAGACTTGTTTTTGAGAAGGCGGAGAAGGAAGCACTTGCCGCCAAGGAGGAATCGGAAAGCCTGACTGCCCTGGCTGCCGCCATCTCGGAGCGCGTGAGCGGCCTCTCACGAGATCTCGATGCTTTGCGAAAGGTTCTTGAACACAAGAATCAGGAGCTGGAAGCAGCGCAACAGGATCTGCTGGCGGCGGAGGTCGTTTCCCCGGTTTCCGGCATCGTCATAGCGCGGCGCGGCGTCGAGGGAGATCAGGTCAATCCGAGCATGCCGGATCTGTTTCAGATTGCCGTAAATCTGACGTCGCTCGAGGTGGTTGTCCAGCCGGAGCCTGACGTGCTCAAGCGGCTTCATCCCTCTCTTCCGGCTGCAATCCAGGTTGCCGAAGCCGGCGGCGAAATGATTCCGGGCGTGATCGAGGCGGTGCGCGAACAGGACGTGGTGGTTGCCTTCAATAATCCGAGCTCTCTCGTCCGGCCCGGGCTTACCGCGCAGGTTCGGATCAAGCTACCATGAAAAGTCGGTAGCTTCCTATGCAATTTCTCGAAAACAGCCTTCTGGAACTGATCACCCAAACTTCTACCAATCTGCCTCCGGACGTGCGCGCCGCAATGAAGCTTGCGATGCAACGCGAAACGCCCGGGACCCAGGCTTCGCAGGCCTTGAGCGTCATCGCAACGAATATCGACATGGCCGAGTCCGAGGAGGGGCCGATTTGCCAGGATACGGGCATGCCGACGTTTTTGGTGCATACGCCGGTGGGAGTGAACCAGATCGAGATCCGGAAGGCGATCCGGTCGGCGATCGCGGAGGCGACGCGCCGCGGCAAGCTCCGGCCGAATTCGGTGGATTCGCTGACCGGGAAGAACTCGGGAGATAACCTTGGCCCTGAGACGCCCGTAATCCATTTTGAGCAGTGGGAAGAGGACGACATTGAAGTCAAGCTGATTCTCAAGGGTGGCGGCTGCGAGAACAAGAACATCCAGTATTCGCTCCCTTGTGAGCTCGACCATCTCGGTAAGGCAGGCAGGGATCTGGAGGGCGTCCGCAAGTGCATCCTGCACGCCGTGTGGCAAGCGCAAGGACAGGGCTGCGCGCCGGGCGCGGTCGGCGTCTGCATTGGCAGCGACCGGGCTCACGGCTATCTGCTCGCCAAGAACGAACTGTTCCGGCCGCTCGACGATGTCAACCCGAATCCGGTGCTGGCCAAACTGGAAGCTGAAATTATGGAGGAGGCAAACCGGATCGGCGTCGGCGCGATGGGCTTCGGCGGCAAGGTGTCGCTGATCGGGTGCAAAATTACCGCTGCCAACCGCCTCCCCGCCAGCTTCTTTGTGTCGGTGGCCTATGACTGCTGGGCATTCCGCCGCCTGGGCTTCCGGCTCGATGCGGAAACGGGAGCGATCCGGAAGTGGCTGTACCGTGATCCGGAGCGTCCGGTGGAGCGCATGGCCGCGGGCGAGGGATTCCCGCTGACGGGCCGTGAGGTGATTCTCACGCCGCCACTGACGGAAGAGATGGTGCGTGCGCTCAAGGTCGGCGACGTTGTCATCATCAACGGCGAGCTATTCACCGGTCGCGATGCGGTGCATGCCCATCTCATGAAGAATCCGCCTCCAATGAATCTGAATGGGGCGGCCTTGTACCACTGCGGACCGGTCATGCTGAAGCAGGGCGACGGCTGGGTGACGAAGGCAGCGGGGCCGACGACCAGCAGCCGCGAGGAGCCGTATCAGGCCGATGTGATCCGCAACTACGGCGTGCGGGCCGTGATCGGCAAGGGCGGCATGGGCAAGAAGACGCTGGCAGCTTTAAAGGACTTCGGAGCCGTTTACCTCAACGCCATTGGTGGGGCGGCGCAGTACTACGCGCGGTCCGTGGAGAAAGTGCTGGGCGTCCACCTGCTCGAGTTCGGCATCCCGGAGGCGATGTGGCGCCTGAAGGTAAACAACTTCATCGCGATCGTTACAATGGATTCTCACGGCAACAGCTTGCACGCCGACGTGGAGCAGGAGACCGCGAAGGCGCTTTCTGCTCTACAAAGTGTGTAGGAGTTCCCCAAAACTCGAGACGATCTGTTACAATACGATTGTCTCGCACAGAACGGCCAGGTAGCTCAGTTGGTAGAGCGCAGCCCTGAAAAGGCTGGCGTCGGCGGTTCGATTCCGTCCCTGGCCACCATTCGCG
>JADGHK010000089.1 GCA_019686145.1 Bryobacteraceae bacterium
GCCGTCGGGACGCACGTCGCGCGTGAAATCCATCGTTACCTGGGATGGCGATCTGGAGAAGGCGTTTGCACCGATGTCGGTGACCGTGACGCTCGAGGACGAAATCGACATCAGCCGTGGGGACATGCTGGTCGATCCGCGTCACATGCCGCATGTCTCGCGGCGGCTCGAGGCGCACGTCGTATGGATGCATCCCGACGCGCTGGAGGTGAACAAGTCTTACATCCTCAAGCACACCACCCAGCAAGTGCGAGGCGTCATCCGGGAGATCAAACACCGGGTCAACGTCAATACGCTCGCGCACGAGCCTGCATCGAGCCTTGAGCTCAACGAAATCGGCCTGGTTTCCGTCGAGACGCACCGGCCGCTTTTCTATGACGCCTACAAACGGAATCGGTCCACCGGGGCGTTCATCATCATCGACCCGCTGAGCAACGTGACCGTTGGAGCGGGAATGATCGTCGAGCCGACGGCGCAGGTGCCAGCCGAACTCGAGACGGGACGCCTGACGGCGGCCGAACGATATGCGCGGAACGGCCACCATCCGGCCACGATCTGGCTCACAGCCCGCAAGGAGCTCGCCTACCTTCTCGAGCGAAGACTGTTCCAGCGCGGATGCCAGGTTCACGTTCTCGCCGATGATGCAGAGACCCATCTGCTACCCGTACTAGCCCGAATCTGCTCGGCGGCAGGGCTTATTACGATCTGCACTCCGGCGGCGCATACGCCCTCGGACCGTGACCGGGCGCGCCTGCTCACGGCTCCTGCTCCCTTTATTGAGCTGGATCCCGAGGATCTGCCGCCCAACGACCAGATTGCGGCCGCTCGCGTGATGGAGATTCTCGAAGAGCGCAGGATTATCTGATTCGGAAAAAGTCCTGCTTCGCTTTGCGATAACCAGCGAACCGCAGCCTCCCGGCTGCGTTCCATCCCGCATTTTGCGCGTCAAAAGACACCGAAACTCTTCAACCCAGAGATGGGTCCATTCTCTTGCAGTTGCCATGGGAGTCCTGCAGGAGGTTTTCTGTTGGATGCTGTCACTCCGATCCACACTTCCGTTGCCGGGAGGGCGCGGTTCCATGTCGCAGCGCTTTATCGATCTCCAGCCGTAAAGTACAAGCTCGAAGGCCGGCTCTCCCGTCGAAACGGCATTCGTTCCGTGTCCGCGAATGTCGTTACCGGGAATATCCTCGTCCTCTATAACGCGGACCAAAGCATCGAGCATATCCGCAGGACGATCGAGGAACTGTTGAGCGTTTCAGCGAACGGGCGGAACTCAGGTCAGCAAGAGGTCGCAGAGCAGCCATGGCATTCTCTTGCAACTGACGCCGTGCCAGTGCTGCTGGGAAGCTCACCGGATACGGGGCTCACGCGGGAACTCTCACGGCAGCGGCTCCTCGAATACGGCCCGAACGTGCTCCATCCGCACGAGGCGCGATCCCGGCTCTCCATCTTCCTGGATCAATTCAAGAGCCTCCCGGTCGCCCTGCTGCTCGGCTCGGCTGCGTTCTCGCTGGCTACGGGCGGCGTTGCCGACGCTGTCATCATCGGCGCAGTCGTACTCCTGAACGCGGGCATTGGGGGCACGATCGAGTCGCAAGCGGAGCATACAGTCACCACTCTCCTCGACACGCGTGAACCGCTGGCTACGGTGATGCGCGAGGGTGTGGTGACGCGCATTCCAGCGGAAGAAGTTGTGCCCGGAGATATCCTGGTGCTCGCGCGCGGGGAAGAGATTCCGGCCGATGCACGAATCCTGGAGGCGCGCAATCTCAGTGTTGACGAATCCGCCCTGACCGGCGAGAGTCTGCCGGCGGAGAAAACGGCTGCGCCGTTGAGTGAGGATACGGTTCTCGCGGAGCGGCGCAACATGGTGTATCGGGGCTCGATCGCGACAGGCGGCAGCGGCCTGGCTGTGGTCGTGGCGACCGGGCTCTCTACCCAGCTCGGACGAATCCAATTGATGATCGCACAGGCGGTTCGTCCGCAGACGCCGCTGCAGAGGAGGTTGCACTCTCTAAGCCACCAGATGCTCAGCTTCTCTGCGGTTGTGTGCGGCGGCGTGCTGGCGGCCGGCCTGATCCGGGGCTACCCGGGCATTCAGATGATACGCGCAGCAATCTCGCTGGCAGTCGCCGCGATTCCCGAGGGCCTTCCAGCGATTGCAACAACAGCGTTGGCCAGCGGTCTCCGAAACCTCCTCCCCCATAAGGTGATTCTCAGAAGACTCGATGCCCTGGAGACACTGGGCTGCGTCCAGGTTGTTTGCCTCGACAAGACCGGGACTCTCACGATGAACCGGATGTCCGTAGCGCGTGTCTTTACCGGCGGGCGCAGCTACGTAGTGGGAACGGACGGTTTCCTTTCGAATGGCGAGGACCTCACGTCCACGGATCATGAAGATCTGATGCTCCTGATTCAAATGGCTGCTTTGTGCAACGAAGCCGGGTTTGTTGAGCAAGATGGAGGCTTCGAAGTGGAGGGCAGTCCGACGGAAGCGGCTCTGCTCGAGCTTGCCGTGAGCAGAGGAATCAATCCCGTTGAACTGCGGCGCAACTACGAGCGCATCAGCCTCGAACAGCGCACCGAGTCCCGCAACTACATGAAGACAATCCACCGGCGGCCCGGAGGAGGCCGTCTCATCGCGGTAAAGGGTAATCCGGATGAGGTGCTCGCGCTTTGCACCGGCTACCGCAAGAACGGAGCGGTTGTTCGGCTTTCGGCGCGCCAGCGCCGGGAAATTGAGATCGAGAACACCCGCATGGCGCACGCAACCCTGCGGGTTCTTGGAGTGGCCTATGGCGAGTCAGATCGAGAAGGTTCCCTGTCCGAGGAGGGTCTGATTTGGCTCGGACTGATCGGGATGACCGATCCAACCAGGGAGGGGCTCAGGGAGCTGATCACGGAACTGCGCCGCGCTGGAGTGAGGCCGGTCATGATTACAGGCGATCAGCGATCGACGGCTGAGGCGATTGCAGAGTCGATTGGCATCCGTGCAGATAACTCTTACCGCACGCTGTCCGGAACGGAGATCGAAAGCATGGAGGAGTCCGCCATGGATGCCGCCGTCGCCCGCACGGACGTGTTTGCCCGTGTCAGCCCGAGCTACAAGCTGAAGCTCATTCAGTCCTTCCAAAGGTCAGGCAAAGTCGTGGCGATGACGGGCGACGGCATCAATGACGGCCCGGCGCTGCGGGCGGCGGATATCGGCATCACGCTTGGTAAGACCGGAACCCGGGTGGCGCGGGAAACAGCGCATTTCGTCCTCCGCGACGACAACCTCGGAACGCTGATTCCGGCGCTGCGCGAGGGACGCCGCGTCCACGAAAATATTCGCCGCGCGGTGCACTATATTGCAACGACCAACGTGAGCGAGATCCTCATGATGTTCACGTCGCTCGCCAGCGGACTAGGGCAACCGCTCAACCACCGGCAGCTTCTCTGGATCAACCTTCTCACCGACGTGCTCCCGCAAATCGCTCTCGCCTTGCAGACCGCGGAAGACGATCTCATGGCACGGCCTCCGTCGGACCCCCAGGCGAAGATCATCGAGCGAGAGGATCTGTGGCGTCTCGCGCAGCAATCTGTCTTTCTCACCGCGGGCGGTCTGCTGGCTTATATCTACGGAGTTGGACGATACGGAATCGGGCCGCGCGCGAGCAGCACCGGTTTTCTCGCCCTGACTTCCGCTCAGCTCCTCCACGCGATTACCGCCCGCTCGCGCCATTCGGTGTTTGAAGGGAAGCGGCTGCCGCCGAACCCGTATCTGTTTCTGTCGATGGGCGCAGGGTTTGGCATGATGCTGCTCGCCTGCTCGGTGCCCGTGTTTCGAAACATGCTGGGTCTTGCAGGTGTGAGCCCGGCTGATTTGGGCGTAGCGGCAAGCTCGGCAATCGCTGCTCTGCTGGCAAATGAGTGCGCCAAGCCCTTACATCGGAGGCAGCGCCCCTTAGCCCTGCCCGCTCCGTCAGGGAACAGGCTGACAACTCTCCCATCTACAACCGTGGACGTGATGGGTTAACTCGGGAGGCGAACTTCTCTATGGCTCTCTTGGATGAAGATGGGCGAAAGGTTCTGTTGGGAATCGGCATTGGTCTGGCTTCAGCCGCAGTTCTGAAGGGACTGCTGCCGGCGTTCTCCGGATTGGGGAGGCCTCTGGCGAAGGCGACGATCAAGTCCGGTCTTGCGGCCTTTGACAGAGGGCGTGAGGTATGGGCGCATCTTGCGGAGGTCGTCGAGGATCTGACAGCGGAAGCCAGGGCGGAACTGGAACAGAGCCGTCTCGCGAGTGGCGTGCAAACGCCGCCGCCGCCGGCTGGCGGCGAAGGTGGGGGAGGGATCTGATGGCAGTCGAAGCGGCGCTCGAACACAAGCTGAACGGACGGCTCCGGGTGCGCGTGCGGGCCAAGCGGCGAGACTCCGCCTACTTTGCGGAGCTTGAACGGAAACTGCGCGAGTGCGAAGGCGTCGAAGACATCAAGGTGAATGAACTGACCGGCAGCGTTTTCGTGCTCCATCACACCACGCCCGACGCAGTCCTGGCGTTTGCCCGGGACCGCGGCCTCTTTCGCATCTCCGAACGCGCGGAGCGACCCCAGCCGGTCACAGAAAAGGTTGTCGAACGGCTCGCGCGGATGGATGAACGCTTAAACGCCATCAGCGAAGGGCGCATAAATCTCGCCAGTACGGCCGCATTCGGGGTCGCCGCAGTCGGAGTGCTTCAAGTGCTCCGGCGCCACACATGGCCGGCAGCGTTCACCTTGTTCTGGTATGCGGCGGCCCTTTCGCGAATCCGGTTCGTCTCTTTAAGCGGGAATAGTTCGTCGCAAAGGTGAGAAAATTAAAAGAGAGGCCTTCACGCGGTGAAGCGCCGGAACGTCCGGGATGCTGGAGAGCGAGAAGCTGACAGCGTCTCGTCTCCGGATTGCGTATTGGAGGGCAGCCGTGAACCAAACGAGAGTCGAGTCCGCTGCGGGTCCCGAAACCACGCAGTCGGTAACGGAAGCGGTCTGGTCGGCACTCAATCCGGTCCTCAGTCTGACCCGGGGTGTTTGGCTGATCGGGCTTGGATCGCTCGTGCTCGCAGGCGAGCAGGCGGGTAAGCTGCTCCGCATGGCAGCCGACAAGGGCCGCCAGGCAGAACCCTTGGTGACAGGTCAGCTCAGACGCGCGGAAGAGAACGTCATGCAGGCCGTTTCTGGTATGGGCGACCGTTTCAAGGGCGCCGCCAGACTCCGCTCAGAGGGAGAGCCGGCGGCAAGCGCGCTGGAAGGGCGTGAGATTCCTACCAAAGAAGATGTTGACCGGCTGGTTCAGAGGCTCGATGAGCTCAATCGGAAGATTGACCAGCTTGGAAGCGCCCAGAGGGAACTTTAGGGGCTTAGAGCAGCGCGGAAATCATCGCAGATAGAGAGCTCTCGATCGCTTTCTCAACAACGTAGGAGGCCATCGCATCGGCGGCCCTTGCGGCTGGAGGGGGTGAGGGGCGAGTTGCACTCGCGTTCTCAGGATTCACATAGCCCTGTTCGCGCAGCTTGGCCAACAACGTCGACGAATCCAGAAGGCGGGTGTCATAACAAACAGTTATACTGCCAGTCAACGTGTTGGTCGCCACGGAAGTCACGCCGGGAACACCTGCAAGCAGCTGCTTTGCTTGATGAGCGCCTGCTTCGTTCCGCTTTACTGCTGCGCTGCGAATACGTAGACGCCCGGGGACGGAGTGAAAGTAATTCCTTTGTGCCTCCACTCTTCTCCTGCCGCACGTACACTTCGGCTCGTTCATGATCGCGCCCAGTCCCTTGATTGTCAGTCCCAGAGCCAGGTTCGTCCACACAGTGATGTTTGTTCTCCTTCAAAAGAAAACGCAGTTACCCGTTGCGCGGCGCAAGTTGGCACAAGTCCGGCAAACGGCTTCAGAAAGGGCCTATATCGCGGAAGACGCACCGCTCCTTCCGCGGGTTGCCCCAAATTCCCTCCGAAGGTATGTTTCTCAAAGGGGGGACGTCAGCGAGCCTTGTACGTTTTCTTGTACCGGTTCCGGCTGTTGAGCACGGTAAACTCCCCGTCGGGAGTCACGGACACTTGGATGTAGTTTCCCTGGCAGCGCTCCTCGAGGTTGGCGATGAAGACGTCAGGCACATTCGTCTCCGTCCCGCCGGCTACGGCGTAGTGCAGCTGCCACAGGTCCTCGAGGCCGGGGGAGTGGCGGAACACCTTCCACGCCGCCGGGGACCCGCCCTTCCGTGCCCCGTTATTCATAATCGCGACACGAGGCTTCAAGGAGTGCACGATCGTACTCGGATTGGAAATGTCCATTCCGTGGTGCGTGGTCAAATACAAATCGACCGTGCCGATGTTGTTGTTCGGGCAAACCAGCTCAATCTCCTTGTTCCACGTCAGATCCCCGAGGTCGACAAAGCGGAACTTATCGCGGTAGGAGAGAACAAAGCCGAGAGAACGGGCATTCTCACTGGGGTCATCCTTGCTCTTCTCGGCCGAAGCGCACAATGCGTTGGCTGATCCGGCGCCCGGAAGCGGCTGGCTCAGAACCGCGCCCCGCGCCGTCACGATCCGTACGTCAACGCCCTTGATTGGCAGCACATCGCCGGGCTTCAAAGTCAGCCGCTTTGCCTTCTCGACGACCCGCTTGTACTCACTGCTCAGCCTGTCCGCGTTCCTGCCTGTCTCCGTGTTGTCTCCGTGATCTACGAAAGAGATGATGGGGAACTTTTCGGCAAGTTGAGGAACGCCGCCGACATGATCAGTGTGAAAGTGAGTGACCAGCAGGTAATCGATCCGCTTCACGCCGGCCTTTTTGGCGACGGCCATGATGCGGTTGGCGTCCCTGCCTTCAAAACCCGGCCATCCTGCGTCCACCAACAGAGATTCACCAGAGGGGGATACAATAAGGGTTGCCTGGCCGCCCTCGACATCAATAAAGAAGAGTTCCAGGTTTTTTGCGGCAGGCAGCAGCACCGGAGCCAGGCAGAGCAGTACTGCCAGTCGTGCGAGCAGAGAGTTCATGGTCGGCATCCTACCACAGGCGCCTTTTTCTTTGGAACGCGGCCCTCGAATGTCCCGTAATTCAGGACATAGATGACGGATTTGCCTAAAGCTCGGACACTCTCCGGCGGTCTGCATCGAAGGCCGGTTGATCCGGCCGAAGCGCGGAGTTTTTGGAGCAAATGCCATACTGCACGCAGTGCGGAAACAGGGTTCAGGACACCGATGTTTTTTGCGGGCGCTGCGGAGCCCGTCAGCGCCAGGAGGCGCACAGATGCGGCCCGGCGCTCCCGGGATGCATGTCCCCGCGAACCGCTTCCCTTCTCTGCTACATTCCTGTCCTCGGCTGGATTGCAGCGATTGTCGTCCTCGCATCGGAACGCTTCCACGAGGACCGCACCGTCCGCTTTCACGCCTTCCAGGGTTTGTACCTTTTCGTGGCGTGGCTGCTTGTAGATTGGGTCATCAGCCCTCTTTTCGATGCGATCCCCGTGCCCCGCACTGCCGTCAAACTCCTGCAGCTGGCGATATTCTGCGCATGGGTCTTCATGATTATCAAAGTCAGCCAGGGACAGGCGTACCGCCTTCCAGTATTTGGCGAGCTCGCTGACCGGTCTGTATCGGAACAGCGGTGAAGGTGGTATATTTATTCATAGGAGTGAATAAGTAATCATATGCTGCAAGCCGGGATTGTCGGCTTTCGAGGATACAGCGGAGCCGAGCTAGTCCAGATCCTTAAGAAACATCCGCACGTGAAGCCGATCCTCCTGGAGCACAGACAGGACTCTGAGGACCGGGTCCAGCCCCTGGGCTACGACTGCCCGGACCGCATCCCGTGCACTCCGGATGCCGTTCGCGAACGGGGTCTTGCCGTTGTGTTTCTGGCGACTCCGCCCGAAGTGTCCATGGAGCTTGCGCCTCAGATGCTGGCAACGGGCGCGAAAGTTGTGGATCTGAGCGGCGCCTTTCGCCTGCGCACAGTCGAGAACTACGCGAAATGGTACAAGGCGGAGCACAAGGCGCCCGATTTGCTGAGCCGCGCCGTTTATGGGCTGCCCGAATTTTGCCGCGAGCG
>JADGHK010000090.1 GCA_019686145.1 Bryobacteraceae bacterium
TGCGTCACCATCTGCCTGGCTAACTGTTCCGCAGTCGTGTGCTTTGTTACCCGATACGTAGAGGGAAACAGGTAGCCCTCGAGACTTGGCGCTTGCGGAGCTACATCGCCGATCAGCCGCTGCACGATCTCCGGGTTCCGCGCGGTGGCAAGGAATTCGCCGGGCTGCATGATGCCTAGAGCACTGACAGCGGCATCAATGTCCCACAAGTTCGCGCCCTCAGGCACAATCAACTGGTGGTAGTGGACATCGCCTCTCGCGATGCGCCGATAGACCTGCCACGGACTTGCGGGCTGTGAAAACTTGTATTCCCCCGCTTGCAGTACGGCGCCCCGATCGAGTGCCCGTGCTGCGAGAAACTGCCACTCTGACCGGACCACTCCCGCGTCTTTCAGCATCGAAGCGATCTGACGGGTGCTGGTGCCGCGAGGAATATCGACAAAGACTTCTTTACTGAAGTTGGAATAGGAATCTCCAGCGATAGCCCAAACGAAGAAGCCGAGAAGGAAAGAACCCAGGAGCACGGAGGCGGCCGAGCCCCGGAGCAATCGTCGCCGGCTCACTCGGCGCTCCTGGACACGCGCTCGAGATAATCGAGGTAGTCTTGTAGCAGCATCGTAGCGGCGATCCGGTCCACAACCCCTTTTCTTCGGTTCGGGAATTCACCTCGCTCGCGGAGAAATTCCTCGGCTTCAACGCTTGTCAGCCGTTCGTCCCAAAATTTTACAGGTATGCCGGTTGCTCGCCGAAGCCGCTCGCCGAACTCGCGCGCTGCCTGGGCCTGGGGTCCCTCTGTTCCGTTCATATTTAGGGGATACCCCACGAGGAGAAGTGTTACTTCGTGTTCTGCGGCCAGGCGGGCAATCGCGGCCACGTCATCTCGAACGCGCGTGCGGGTAAGGGTGTCGAGTCCACGGGCAGTCCATCGGAAGGGATCGCTTAGCGCCAGTCCAATGCGCTTCTTGCCGAAATCGAGAGCCAGAATTCTCCCGTTTACCGCCCCATTTTCCCGATCCACTACAGACAATTTTATAATACGGGCCTTCATGATAAAGTAGCTGTAACGGAAGGTCGAGAAGCGCCGTCGTGGCCCTCCTAAGTGCACCGCTGCCAATTCAAAAGCCGAAGAGTTTCAGTTCGTTTCTGATTGCAGTCTCGCTGCTGATCGGACTGCTATACGTCGGCAGGCTCTTCTTCATCACAATCGTGATCTCGGTCATTCTGGCATTCATTCTTGAGCCGGGAGTCAAGTTTGTGATGCGCGCGAGGTTGCCGCGGCCGCTTGCCAGTTTCGTCATCTGCAGCGTCGCGCTTCTGTTTCTGTACTTGCTGGGCCTCGGTGTTTATACCCAGGTTTCCATCCTCATTGAGGATCTGCCGAACTACAGCATGCGCATCAGCGAGCTGATTGACGGCGCAAGCCTGGAGCTGGAGCGCCTGGAGCGGTCGGCCTATGAGATCATCGTGCCCAAGCGGATTCGGGATCGGGAGGCCCCGGCACAGCAGGAGGTGCAGCCGCAGCGCAATACGCGCAAGCGACGGGCCGCCGAGCCTCCGATGCCGCCGCCAATTCAGGAAGTCCGAATTCGCCAGGAGCGCCCGCCCCTGCTGCAGACGATCTGGGTCACCCTGCAGTCGTTCTACGACGTCCTCCTGATGGCTTCGTTCGTTCCGTTTCTGGTCTACTTCATGCTGAGCTGGAGCGATCATCTCCGCCGCGCGTTTTTACAGTTGTTCGAAGGACCAGACCGGCAGATTGCGGGCAAGACCTGGGAGGGCATTGCTAATCTGGCCCGTGCCTACATGGTGGGCAACTTCCTGCTGGGCGTGCTTCTCTCGATCGCCAGCTCCGCCTTTTTCTACTTTGTGAAACTTCCCTATTGGATCCTGGTGGGGCCGATCAGCGGGTTTTTGAGTCTTGTGCCTTACGTCGGGCTGCCTTTATCAATTGTGCCGCCGATTTTGGCGGCTCTGCCTGTCTATGACAAGCTCGCTCCGTATCTGGTGATCGGAACGACGGTGGCCTTCTTCCATTTGCTGGCGTTGAACCTGCTGTACCCCAAACTGGTTGGTTCGCGTGTCCACTTGAACCCGCTGGTCGTCACCATCGCGCTCATGTTCTGGGGCATGCTATGGGGCGGTGTCGGCCTGATTCTCGCGGTTCCCATCACAGCCGGTATCAAAGCGGTCTGCGACAACGTCGCCGACTGGCAGCCCTACGGAAAGCTGCTCGGAGACTGAACCTGCCTCGTATTTGTCTGAGCTCGGCTTTCTCAGAAGAGCACAGTGCGATCAGTGAAAGAATCGCAGGGTGCGGGACCGGTCATTCAACTAGTCTCGCACCAGCTCATCGGTAGCTTATCTTTTACGCGCAAGAGGGAATGACCGCGAATCGATCTCAATGATTACTGCTACCACCTGGGCCATTCCCTGTCATGAGCCGCAATATTGCCGACAAGGCGACTTTCTGCAGCAGCCACGCCGCTCCGAGGCTGCCGGCAAACACGGCGCCTGCAACCACGACTTCCATATCGTGATTAAGTGCAACTGGAGTGCCAAGGAATAAGTCGGTTCTCCTGAACGGCATTGACGCGTAAGGCAACAGTTGAGTACGGTAGTTTCTTCTATCGATTCCTGCGCTAGTTGCTGTCAGCCTGACCTATACTGACCTGAAAGGGTTGCGAAATGAGACGAAGAACCTTCCTTGCCGCTGCCTCGTATGCACCGGCTCTGTTTGCAAAACGGCGATTCGAGTATTCCCGGATCAGCGTACTCACAGATGAGGTTGCCAAGAGCCCGAGCGAAGCTTTTGCGTTTGCGAAGCAGTATGGTTTGCGCTGGGTGGAGCTGAGAAGCGTGCCGGGCGCCAGGAAGTCGTACTGGAATCTGCCGGAAGAGGAACTCCGGAGCTTTGCGGCGGAGCTCAAGGAGCATGGACTGAAAGTTTCGTTCCTGAACACAGGACTCCTTAAGTTCACGCTTCCCGGGACAGAGCCAGTCCGGCGGCGCAATGAAACCGAAGAGCAGCGCAAGAGAAGGGAAGCGGCCGAGGCTGCGCAGTTTGAGCGCCGGCTAGAGGACGTGCGCACAGCTTGTAAAGCAGCTCGTATCGTGGGGACCGATAAGGTGCGCATCTTTGCGTTCGTTCGAACCGCCAACCCGAGATCGCTCTATCCCCGCATTGCCGAAATCATCACCGAGATGGCCAGGGAGGCTGAGAAGGAGAACATCACGCTGCTGCTTGAGAACGAGGGATCCTGCAACGTCGCGACCTCGGCCGAAAGCGCCGAGATCCTCAAAATGCTGCCGAAGTCAGTCGGGCTCAATTGGGATCCCCATAACGGCTTTGCTCATAAGGAAGTTCCGTTCCCCGACGGCTATCGGCTCCTGCCTAAGGACCGTTTGGGCAACGTTCAGATCAAAGCCAAGAGTCTCCTGCCTGAGTACAACCAGTTGATTGATTGGAAAGGAATCTTTGACGCTCTCGCCGCCGATGGATATCGCGGTAAAGTCGGGCTCGAGACGCACATCTTTGACGGCACCTTGATTGAGGCGGCCCATAAGTGCATGCGCGAGCTGCAGCGGATTCTACAGGTCTCCTGATCTCGTTACCTGTGCCACAATCGAGCCATGGCTCGCGATCCGGCGGAAACCACGATTTGGACCAGAAAGTTCTTCCAGTTCGTCGCGATTGGACTTGTCGTCGTCGCAGCTCTGGTGGCGATGGTCCTATGGACTACAAAGGGTGCGCACCTGCGGCTCGAGGGAAATGTGCAGAAGGTGCGCATTCAGGAGACCGGCGAAGATTCGGCCGTTGCTGTCGTCGACTTTCGATTTCGTAATCCCTCGGATGTCCCGTTCGTTGTACAGGAAGTTTCCATCTTTCTTGTAGACGCGAACGGAAAGGAGATTGAAGGGATGCGGGCGGCCGAGGTCGATGTGCAAAGGATCTTTCAGTACTATCCACTCCTTGGGGAGAAGTTCAATCCCGTCCTCCGTCCGCGTGATCAGATTGCTCCGCAAGAGTCTATGGATCGGATGGTGATGGCGAGCTTCCCCGTGTCGGAGGATGTGATTCAGCAACGGAAGAATCTCATTCTCCGAATCGAAGATGTCGACGGCGTAGTGACGGAAATTGCTGAGCGGAAAGACTGAAGCTCACCGCCATCCTCGGAGTGCCGGATGGCGTACAACGACGATAAATCCCTGCTGAGCATTCTTCAGGACCTCGTCTCCGTGAATCTCTGCTCGCATAAGGCGTACACCCATGCTGCCGTAATTGCCCGTGCCGGATATCTGCGAGCGATGTTCGACGATCTGGCGAAACAGCGTCGTGAGTTTGCCGAAGAGCTGACGGATGAGATCCGGCAGCGAGGCGGGGAACCTCCGTCCGAGTGTGAAGGAGGGCTGAACGGCCTTCAGGCAGGGAGCGATCGCGAGCTTCTCACACTCGCCGCTGACAACGAGGCGGAAGTTTTCCGCCACTACCAGGAAGCGCTTGTGCTGGACCTCCCGCTTGGGCTTCGTGCGCAGCTACAGCTTCACTTTCTGGACCTGCTCGAAACGTCAAGCCGCTTCCACAGCATGGCGCCCTGCGCGGATTGAGGCGAGCACGGGCAAGCGCATTGTCCAGAGACGTCAGACGACCTGGCGGTGAACGTACGCTTGAGGGTCGCGTAAGAACTGATCGTGGCACTCTTGAGAGCAAAAGTAGTAGGTTTGCTCTTCGTATTCCGTTGTCGCCAGGACGTCCTCTTCGTCAAGTTCCCTACCACATACAGGATCGCGAACCATCGGCGGCACTCCTCCCGCAATAGATGATGGACTCAAGAAACTGTTACCTTCCGCGTTCCCGCGGCCCTCGGATCTGCTGTGCGTAACCGCATACTTTACGGCGTAGTCAAAGAAGCGAGCGCCGAGAAGGAGGCTCGACATGGCAGACGAGACAGTGACCAGGCAACGGCCGGAGCCACCGTTCCCCGAACAGGAGCAGGAGTTCCCGGGCGTTGAGCAACAGCTGCGGCCAAAGGCCGATCATGGCGAGAAATCCTATCGCGGGATGAACCGCCTGAAGGACAAGGTCGCCTTGATCACTGGTGCAGACAGCGGCATCGGCCGTGCAGTCGCCATCGCATATGCGCGCGAGGGAGCAGACGTCATCATCTCCTACTACAACGAAGAACAGGATGCACGAGAGACGGAGCGCTATGTGACGGAGGCCGGACGCAAGGCCGTCCGGATCGGGGGCGATATTCAGGATGAGAATCACTGCAGCCGGATGGTTGAGCAGATTGTGGATGAGTTTGGACGGATCGACATTCTCGTCAACAACGCTGCCTACCAGATGACGTTCGACTCAATCGAAGAAATCAGCGCAGAGGAGATTGACCGCGCGTTCCGGACCAACGTCTTTGCCATGTTCTACCTCTGCCGCGAGGCGATCCCCAAGATGAAGCCGGGCAGCAGCATCATTAACACGACTTCCATTCAGGCGTACGATCCGACGCCTACGCTGCTGCCCTACTCTTCAACAAAAGGCGCCATCGTCACATTCACGAAGGGGCTAGCCAAGTGGGTTGTAAAGCAAGGAATCCGGGTGAACGCGGTCGCGCCCGGACCTGTGTGGACCCCGCTCATTCCCTATTCCATGCCGCAGGAGAAGGTGACAGAGTTCGGCAAGACGGCTCCGATGGAGCGTCCTGCGCAGCCGGCGGAACTCGCGCCGGTGTACGTTTTTCTTGCCAGCGAGGACGCAGCCTATATCACAGGAGAAGTGATCGGAGTCACGGGCGGACGCCTGCTACCGTAGGAGAGACTGCCGTAGGACAGACTGCCGTAGGAGAGACTGAGAAAAAGCAGGGTGGAGGAGGTATGCCATAGTAAGAGTAGGCGTTCGAACCCGTCTACTCTTAACAGTGATGTTTACAAAGAGTGCTCGTTTCCGCGGACTCGTTGTTTTCGGCCTGGTCTGGCTCTGTGTATGGGCCGGATGCCGCCGCGCCCCCCAGGGAGTTCGCATTGATCCCGCTCTCGCCTCGATGGTGCCCTCCGACACCGTGATGCTGCTGGGGGTGAACGTCGAGTCTCTGCGTAACACAGCGCTCTATAAGAATCTGCTCGCATCCAGTGCTTCGCTACGGATCAACGAGTTCGCCGAGCGTACGGGCTTCAATCCCAGTACGGATCTGTGGGAGCTTCTCGTAGCGGCAAACCGGACGGACGCCGTCGTAATGGCCCGCGGCAAGTTTTCACCGCAAGGGCTGGAGCCGAAACCCGCCGTGCCCGGCGTTCAGCGGATGTCCTACAAGGGCTACACCCTGCTTGGCGATGAAAAGTCCGCCGTCCTGTTTGTCAACGCGACGACGGCTATCGCCGGATCCACGCCCGTCCTGCACTCCATCGTTGACCGCCGCGCGACCTTGGGGGAAATTCCCGCCGAACTGAACAAGCGCATCCAACTGCTGCCGCCCTCGAGCCAGATCTGGGCTGTGGCTGTTGGGGGCCTTCCCGTCGAGCTCATTCCGAAAAGCGGGAACTTATCGAATCTCGGACGCGCGCTTGCGGGCATGGAGGTTGCCACACTGAGCGTCGATTTGCAATCGGGACTCACTCTCGCCGCGGAGGCTGACTACCGGGACGAACAGACAGCCAGGAAGACAGGCGACGCTCTCAAAGCTCTGCTCGGCATCGCCAGACTCACCACTTCGGATCGGGAGCGCGATTTGCTCCAGGCGATGGACAGCATTTCCGTCACTCAGGTGGGGCCCGCCCTCAAATTCAACGCACAGATGCCTCAGGATCTGGTGGACAAGCTGACCGTATACGCGCGCAAGCTCCAGGAACGTTGATGCGGGTTGAGTTCAATGCCAACGGTATCCACCTTCCCGAAATTGGCTTGTGGCTCGACCCGAAGGAGACCTGCGATGCAGCATGGCTCTCGCACGGTCACGCCGGTCACGCCAGTGCTCCCCGTTGCACGATCTTCGGAACGAAAGAGACGCTCAACTTATATCGAATTCGCCGGCCGGAGCAGGAGAATCTGCCCCAGGACCTTCGGCCGGTCGAATTCGGGCAGCCGTTCGAGTTCGGCAAAGCAAGGCTGACAGCTTACCCTGCCGGACATATTCTCGGCGCGGCGCAACTGCTGGTCGAGTACGACGGCGAGCGGCTTCTCTACACGGGAGACGTCAAACTGCGGGAGCCTCTCTGCGGCCTTGCAACCGAGGTCCTGCCTTGCGATCATCTCATCGTCGAATCGACGTTCGGTCTGCCGATCTACCACTTTCTTTCCGCGGCGGAAGCTCGCGACCGGATGATCGATTTCGCGCAGACATGCCTCGCCGAAGAGATCACGCCCGTCTTCCTGGGATATCCTCTCGGCCCGGCTCAGGAGATCGTCCACACTCTGTGCGCGGAGGGGATTCCGACTGCAGTTGACGGAGCCATTGCACGATTCCTTCCGGAATACGAACGGAGCGGCTACGCGTTCCCAGGCTGGGTGCCCGAGAGCGGGGCTGCGGCGGGCCGGGCCTTGGTGGTTGCTCCGGGAACGCGGAATTATCTCGAAGCCTCCGGCAGGCAGGCGCGCGTGGCGTACGTTTCCGGCTGGGCCTGCCTGGATAACGCGAGAACGCGCGCCGGAGCCGAAGAGCTGATCCCATATTCGGACCACGCAGACTTTGAAGAACTGATGGAACTTGTCGAGCGGAGCGAGGCGCGCGAGATTGACGTGATCCACGGCTATACCGAGCCCTTCGCGAGGATCCTCCAATTGAGAGGGCGGGTTGCCCGAGCTCCAAGCGCCGCTGCGTACCGTGACGAAGCGGAGGGTTGATGGATGCACTGGCTGCCATTTGCGAACGCATCGCCAGCTATTCGTCCCGCACCCGGAAGATCCATCTTCTGTCGGCCTATCTGCGGCCGCTGTCCGATGAGGACTTGGTCCGTGCTGTCCAGTTTCTCTGCTGCAGCCCGGTCCGGAATCAGGACCGGCGGGGGATGGCTGTGGGT